>JABMRD010000090.1 GCA_013202875.1 Actinomycetota bacterium
ATCGATAAGATGTCCGGATGTTACCGGTTTAATGTCCGGATGCCTTCGGAATTGCCGTCCGGATACTCCGGAATACGCACATAAATTGTAAATATATCTTAGCCTTGTTCGCCAAGGGGGATAATAGTAATTTTTATAATTTGGTAGATCGTCTAAAAGAAACCCATTTTGGAATATCGATTCTAATTGTGCAAACAAGAAAGAAGGACCAAATAGAAGTGTTCCAATTAAGTCTGAAACTATTTCTTCAAATCCACTCATCCATAATTTTAAATACATATAATTAATACTTTTTTGAATCTTTTTAGTTTTTCTTTTTGATAATTTTTCTCCATTTTTAAGATTATCTTCTGGGATTTTTTTTCTAATTTCGGTAATAGCTGTATTACTAAATAAATCTACATTTAATAATTCTTTCGTTGAGAATAAGACATGGCCTAATTCGTGACCTAGTAAGCAATGCAATAATATATTTTTTCTTTCAATTGAAGGAAAAGCAATAACAAAGAGTTTTTTATTTGATTCATTTTCTGTTTCACATTTTTCTGAAACAGTTTTTTTATTTGTATCTGTTAACAGTTCATATGTCTCTGTTAACAGTTTATTATAATTTTCAAATAAGTCTTCTCTGCAAGTATAGTCATAACTCCATTGAGGACGGAATAATAGTAAAACATTTGGTTCAATTTTTGTAAGCTCGTTTTCAAGGGGTTTTATTAGGCTATATGGCATAAACTTGGCCTGGGCGCTTTGCGCAAACCTGACATGACTACTTAACTCTTTTAGATTTTCATTTATTGTAAATAAAAGAGTTAAGTATTGATTTTTTTGTAAACCAGTTGATTTTGCACTTTTATATGAAGAGTATATTTTAGGTAAGTTTTTTTCAAAATATTCACTTACAGAAAGTATTTTTTTTGAAAAGGTAATGGGAATGTCTGAAGTAAAATTCTTAATTTTAAGATTATTACAAAATAGTTTTATATATTTTATGCGAGATATAATATCATTAAAATACTCATCAATTAATTCTATTGGAGGACTAATAAAATTATTCATTTTAATTAATTAATTATAAACAAAAATATGTTCTATTTTTGATTTAATGTCTACATCTACAGGATCTCTTTGTGAATTATAATTGACACTTAAAATATTTTTTAATGATTTAAAAAAATCTATCAGTAAATTTATATCATTTGTATTTGATTTGTTAGAACATACATCACTCATTTTGTCAGATAAAAAATTAAAGATATCAGTATAACTTTTTTCTTTTTTATCTATTTTAGTTTCGCTTTCTAATGATTTAATACCATAATTAAACATGGTAATAGATTGGGGGGAATATCCCTTTTTAAATACTTTGTTTTCAATGAAATTTGAACCATTTAATATGTCTTCAATGATGCCTTTACCTTTTTTAGTAAGTTCATCACGCTTGCCTTGAGTAAAAAAATTGTTCTTACCAGATTCTATATCAACTAAAACAATAATAAGTTGACTTATTATAGAAAGGTAATTCAAAATATTACCATTTTTCTCAAATTTTTTCATTTCATTATAACCTCACAATTTTTATTAATTAATCAAGTACCAAAAACAATACGGTAACAACAACAATTTTAAAGATTGTAAATGTATATTTATTTTTATAATAATCAAGATTGCTAAGATTAAATATATTGAACTATTTTCTATGAACGAAATAGTGAATATTTTTAGAGACATTTTAAATAAATTATTATAATATTGGATAAAAAACAAAAAATAAAAAGATAAATTCATTTTTTACAATAAAATAACAGTTTAAAAAGTATAGAAAAAAAATACATCAAATAAATAATTAATAATTTGTTTGTAATTTGAATTTCATAGTATTTTAAAAATACAATATCTATTTATCTCATTTTGATTATACTATTTTATTTGTAAAATAATTAAAGAAAAAGAGTCATTTTTTATGGTATCATATTTTTCTTTGCTTTTCTACTTTTATTTTTTTCCAATTATCAAGTTAATTTTAGCATGATTTAATCAACTAAACAACCCACCCGCTAAGCAGGTGGGTTTAAGAGGCCTCTAAAAGAGGCCAAATTCCTGTTGGTCGCCTTCTTCTATCTTTTCTCTTTCTTCTTAATATTTTACATACTTCCTAATTTTAGCCTCATCCAGACCTATAGAACTTACACAATATCCTAGGCTCCAAAAATGGTTTCCCCAATAGGGTTTCTTCCTGAGAGCAGGGAAGCTTTTGAAGAGTTTTATTGCTGTCTTACATTTTAGCATTCCCA
>JABMRD010000002.1 GCA_013202875.1 Actinomycetota bacterium
AGAACAAGTTCAATATTTTTTGCTTCATCTATACTGTCTATACCGGTAATTTCTGCAGATCCATCAGTGATAGGAACTTTTATATAGGGAGCAGATTCAATATACTCGTCCAGAACTATGGCCAGATTCCTGTCAATATTTTCCGAAGTAATTTTAGCAAAATTATCAATCCCCTCACCTTTAAAACTCAGGGCAACTCTTATAGCTCCATAGTTATCATAGCCGGCAACAGCTCTCGCCAGATCAACCCCGGTTAGAAGTATCGGCCCAACCAATGTTGCGGCATCATTTCTGGAATCAACCAGTATTTCTCCAATCTCACTTCCGTCTTCATAATCAACCAGTAGCAGCTCTCTCGTTTCCGAATGAGATACTATTCTCCCTATAATTTTTTCCTTGTCAATATTAATATCTACGTTACTTTCAGAACCATCACCGGTGTTGCTTCCTTCTACATCCGTTTCCTGATTATCCTCTCCACTGTATTTAATCAGCAGCATTTCTTCACTTTCGGGATCACTCAATAATTCTCCATCTATTTCATACAGGTTTCCGCTAACCAATGCATTTATATCATCAACCAGTAAGACTTTTTCGGCGTCAGGATCAATTACTAACTCACCCTTTTCGTAATCGAATTTTAAAGTGTCCCAGTTCTGATTCTTTATGGATATAAACGTTCCTTCAACCAGCCTGAATTCAAGCTGTGCTGTCTTTCCTATTATTTCTTTTGCGGTATCAGGATCTTTTACTCCCGGAAGCTGAACTATAATGTTATTGGAGCGGTCTTTGGTAACCAGAGGTTCTGAGACTCCAAGCCTATCTATTCTATCCCTTATTCTATCTATAGTAAGATTAAGCTTTTCAAGTGTTATTTCTCCCGTTCCGCCTCTTTCTGTAGGCTTTAAAATAATCTGGGTGCCGCCTTTAAGGTCAAGCCCCAGATTTATGGATTCTTTAAGGAGTCCCAGATTTATGGGTTTTCTAAGAAGCCCCAGATTTATAGGTTCTTTAAGTATATAATAAAGACTTACACTTATTATTACTATAAATATTGCAATAATAGTTATATGAACTTTTTTATTTCGCATATTTTTTATGTACTTGCTTTCCTTGAAACAGAGCTCTTATTTATTTTTACATCAACACCACTGGCAATAGTTACTATAATTACATCTTCCCTGATATCTTTAATCCGGCCATGAAAACCTCCTACGGTAACTACTTCATCTCCTCTTTGCAGGCTAGTCATCAGTTCCTGCGCTTTTTTAGATCTTGTACGCTGTGGCCTTATAAGTAGAAAATAAAATGCCACCGCCAGAACTGCCAGCCAGACCCATGTTCCATATCTTGCAAATATATCAGCAAGACCACCTGGCTCTGCAGTTTGCTCTACTTCAGTCGTTCCTCCTTCCTCTGTTGTTGTTAATGGAAGACAGGCAACTGCCGAAGATCCTATAATTATTACCAGTGTAATAATAATTAAAATACTTATGATCCTTTTAGATAATTTCATATTCACCCCTTTATAATTTTTTAAAAATCAAATATTACTATTATTAACTTTTTTAAAAATTTTGCAAATAAATAATTTTATTTATCACGGAATAATAGATGCTTCCAGTTTATTTTATCCTTCAATTTCAGTCATTTCTTAAAATTTCAATAAATGACTATCTAAATTTCCTGATATTATAACATTCCTTTCATTTTAACTAAATTGGAAATAAGATAATTTCTTACATTGGTCTTCTAACTTAAGTTATTTTGGTATAAAATATAAATTATTATTAAATAATTATATTGTCATGGGTCATAACATCATATGCGTCAGCTATTGATATAATCCGGGATACTAATGGAATATCTTCCCCTTTTAATCCCCGGGGATAACCATTTCCATTCCAATGTTCGTGATGTGATAATACAGCGTCAGCTATAGGCTCCAGCAGCGGAGATGATCCGGAAATATTATAACCGACTTCCGGGTGTCTTTTTACAATAACCCATTCTTCTTCTGTTAATTTACCGGGCTTCATAAGAATTTCATCG
>JABMRD010000091.1 GCA_013202875.1 Actinomycetota bacterium
ACAAAACTTCCAGAATTATCTACAACAGCAAGAATTGAAAAATGATACTTGGTATAAAACTCAATTGTTAGACCTTGAAAAGAAATCAATGAGTATAAGTTCGGCAGCACAGGCAGAAGCATTACAGTGGGAAAAAGAGCAAGCAAGTACACTGTCGGCTTATCAAAAAGCCACTCTTGCACAATCAGGTGGAACGGGGGCAGGAACGGGAAGTAATATGTTTACCATTCCCGGCACTAACCATAAAATTACAGTCCAACAGGCAATAAACGCCGGTTATGTAAAACCCGGACAATACGCAGACAAACCAGAACCCAGCGTCTGGGACTTTATAGCCGGTGGTGGAGATACCAGTGATGTTAAAGCCCTTGCTACTTTTATGAGTACCGGAAAAATAACAAGTACACCCAATACGCCCATTAGTAATACTGTTCCCGCTTCAAAATATAGGTATGCTGGATATGGGACAGCAGCCGACAGTAAGTGGTAGGAGGTATAAATGACTTATAAACAAAACTCATTTAAAAATTTAATTGAAAGTTCTATATACAAATATTTACCTGATAAGGATAAGCAAGATATCCAATGGTTGAGAACAATCAACCCTAAATTATTTGAAGAGCAAGTACCCACTAAAATAACGACACCGGAATCGCAAAAAAGGGAAACTTCCTATGGGGAATATAAAACATTTGGAGAACAGGCAGGAGTAGATACCGAAAAAATAGAAGCCGAAAAGGACAAGAGAGGATTTTGGACAAAACTTTTTGCTGCGGTAAATACTGCCCCAAGAGCTATGAGTGCTATGAGCGCAGAGCAGGGTAGACAGATAGGGGCAGACGAATTTAAAAAATATGGATTTTTATATAAGCCACCCTTAGAAAAAGGTAAAACATACACCGCAAGAGAATATTTAGATGCAACAAAAAAATACCAAGACCTTAAAGCCCCCACAGACTATAAAAAGATTTGGAAGTCCGGTTGGGAAGCTCTTATCAATAAGAAGGAAAGTGAATATCAGGACTGGACTTGGGGTGAAACATTTAAAGAAACCAGACCCGATTGGAAGCCCTGGCAACAGGCTACAGCAGGATTAACGGTGGATATATTTGGAGACCCATTGACCACTCTTCCCGTAGGAAAGGTTTTTAGCCCACTTAACAAGATAATAGGTGGCAAGCTGGCAGCAACCGCTCTGGGACAAGGAGTAAAGGCTTCAAAACTGGGTAAATATGGTAAATTGATACTTAAAGCATTGTCTTTCAAAAAAGCTCCGGTAACAGATATAGCAAACAAATTAAGACGTGAAGAAATTTACAGTATGACAAAAACTGTTGATCTTCTTGAAACACTTATAAAAAAGACAAACTCCGCAGAAGACGCAATAGCAATTACAAAGTATCTAACAGACCCAAAGAAATATAAACTATCTCCTGAATTAACTGATGTCGCCGGCTCAATAAAAAAGTTATTTGGCGAATTTGCTACAGAGGAAACGGAAAAGGGAATATTAAAAGAAGTCCTTGAAAATTATGTACCCGGTAGAGTACCTTCCAACCTGATGAGTAAACTACCTAAAGGTGGAAAAATATCAGCTCTGGGTGCGAAATTTCAACCGTTTCAACAACCTAAAGTATTTAAAGATATTCTTAAAAGGGCAGAGTATGGTATACCTACCGAGCAGAATATATTTAAGTTAGCAGTAAAAAGAAGTTCCGAACATTACAAGGCGCTAACAAGACTAAGAATGGTAGATGAAATGGCAGAATTTGGTAAAAAGGCTATTGACTTAACACCTATTGAAAAAGCAAACATTAAAAATATGGAAACGGGATTTAAAGAACTTAAGGAGCTTTATTTTGAACCGGAAGTAGCAAGAGTAATTAAAAGGATAGAACAATTTTCGATACTTGATGAACCCACGAATTTGTTACTTAAGGCTTACGATAAAACACTTAACTTGCTTAAAGGATATATGACCGTAACAAACCCCGGCTTTCACATGAGAAACCTTTATTCTAATTACTGGTTATTATATTTAAAAGACGGTGTAAAAGCATTTGACCCAATATCCCACGTGGACGCAATCACAATACAATTAGCCAAAAGAAGACCAGATAAGTTTATTAATCTTGGTAGCAAGATAATAAAAGCAGATGAGCTATATGAAATATCCGGCAAACTTGGAGTAAGAAGAACAGGATTTATCCGTTCAGATGTGGCAGAGTCTTTAAGTCAGAGACTTGATTGGTTGCTTAAACCAAAAGCCCAGAGGATATTCGCAAAATTTAATCCACTCTCAAGAGAATTTGCACCAATGAAGGGGGGAGATTTTGTTGGTGGATTTATTGAAGATAACGCCAGACTTGTTGGGTGGGTAAATGATTTAAAGAGGGGTTTTTCGTTTGAAGACGCTGCAAGAAATACTAAGAAATTTATGATAGATTATACCGATCTGTCATTATTTGAAAAGAATGTATTAAAGCGTATCTACCCTTTTTATGCCTGGACACGCAAAAATTCAATACTACAGGCCGAACAATTATTTAAACAGCCGGGTAAATTTGGATTAAATGCCAAACTTAAAAATTATATAGAGAGTTTTTCCGAAGATGTAGATGATAAATATTTACCTGATTATTATGAAGACCTTGCAGCCATAAGGACACCAATTAAAATAGGCGGACAACCACTGTACTTTAATCCTAACTTTCCGTGGCAAGACCTGTCTAAACTTACAAGACCGAGGGAATTGCTATCGGGAATAAATCCTATGTTAAAAGTGCCTGCCGAACTTCTACTAAACAGGGAGTCTTATTTTGGGAGAGATATAAACGTGCCCGGACAACTAAAACCAGCACCAAGATATATGCAGGGATTGGGGAACGTAATACCCTTTGAGAAATTCCTGCCGGGTGCAGAAAAAAGCAAGGAAGGTCAGTTGTTTCTAACTGGTAGACAGGAATATCTAACAAGACAGATACCATTCATATATAACATTCATAAAATACTACCACCGGAAGCCGAGGCAGAAGCACCGGTAAAAACAAAATATATAACGGACACACTTTCAGCTCTGGCAGGTATCAAATTCTTTCCTTATGATGAGGAAAAAAATAAAACTTATTATTATGAAGATTTAATAAGTAGGATAAATGTAGAGTTGAAACAGAAAAGGATATTAGGGGAAGATGTACCGTCAATAAGTCAATATAAAAGTGCCCTAAAAGAAATGTATGGTATAGCGGTTGGACAGAAATACGATATTGAGCAGATAAAGAAATTAGAAAATTTACTCCAATTAACCGGCAGTAGTGCTGAAACAAATCAATTTCTAAAACTGATTAAAAAACCTTACCAAGAAGAAATGAGTAAAACCACTGACGCTGATTTATTGGAGATAAAAAAAATGCTTAACGAGATGGGAATAACTTATAGCTTAGATGAT
>JABMRD010000092.1 GCA_013202875.1 Actinomycetota bacterium
CCTTACATTTATAAGAAACATTACAGTTAGGGTGGTTATAAAAACAAAAATAGTATTAAAAAGATGTAATAGTCCCGGGCCCAGGAAATTCCTTACTGCTTCAAGATCATTGGTCATAAGGGCCATAATACTGCCTGTTCTGGTATTGGTAAAAAAGGAAGAGTCAAGTTTTTGCAGATGAAAAAAGAAATCAGTTCTGATACTGTATTCAATTTTCCTGGATATGCCTACAAGCATTTTTCTCATATAAAATCTAAAAAGACCCTGAACTGCTGCAACTCCGACCAGAAGTGCGCCGTACTTTAGAAGGATAGTTGCATCAGAGAATTTTTCTATACTGTCGATGGCCAGTTTTAGTATCCAGGGAATAAGAAGTGCCGCTGCATTGGTCAGAAAAATAAATATAACACTTCCTGAAAAGCGGAGAGTATGTTTTTTTAGGTATTTTAAAAGTGTTTTTAATTCTTTAATAAATATCTCCTTTGAAAGATAATACCCACAGATTAATGATTATATTAAAATAAAATCTGTAAGTAAATTTTTTAATGATAACCTTTTTATTAATATAAGCAGTATTTATTTGTAAAAATATTTTTACATTAAAGTGAAAAAATAATTTTGTAAATTTATTAAAATCTTTTATAATATAGTTGACAGCAATATTATTATCTAATAATATTATAGCCGGAAGTAAGGTTGGTGGGTATATTGTTTGATGAATATGATAAAAGTTATCCTATAGAGTTAGTAGCCGATTTTTTAGGGGTAAACAGCAGGACGCTTTATTATTATGAAAGATTTAGTCTTGTATGCCCCCTGAGGAGAGGCAGAAAAAGATATTACTCTAAGGCAGATATCAGGTGGCTGGAGTATGTGAGGGAACTTATGTACGATCAGGGAATGAATTTAAGGTCAATAATCATCCTGATAAGAAGAAGAGATAATATAATCCTGGAGGAGTGTCCGGAAGACGTGGTTGATTGTTTTAAGAATTACTTAATGCAGATTAATAAAGAAAGAGAGTAGCTGGTAATATTAAATTTGGATTAATCTGTAAAAATAAATAACAGAGAAAGGATGTATATGATATGGCAAAGGCAGTAGGAATTGATCTTGGTACAACTAATTCGTGTATAGCAGTTATGGAAGGCGGCAAACCAACAGTTATAACTAATAGAGAGGGCGGCAGGACCACACCTTCTGTAGTAAGTATAACTAAAAAGGGAGAAAGGCTGGTGGGACAGTTAGCAAAAAGGCAGGCAGCCTTAAATCCTGAAAGTACTATCTATTCTATTAAAAGATTTATCGGAAGAAAGTATAGTGAAGTGGAAAGTGAAAGAAAGATAGTATCATATGATGTAAAAAAAGGCAGAAATGATCTGGCTGAGGTGGAGATGGCAGGTAAAAGCCATACTCCTGAGGAGATATCAGCTATGATACTGCAGAAATTAAAAACAGATGCAGAAAGTTATCTGGGAACTAAAATCACAGATGCTGTAGTTACCGTTCCTGCATATTTTAATGATGCTCAGAGGCAGGCAACCAAAAACGCCGGGAAGATTGCAGGGCTTAATGTCCTGAGGATAATCAATGAACCAACGGCTGCATCTCTGGCCTATGGACTTGAAAAAAAGAAAGAAGAGAAGATTTTAGTATTTGACCTGGGAGGTGGAACATTTGATGTTTCCGTGCTGGAAGTTGGTGAAGGAGTGTTTGAAGTAAAAGCAAGTCATGGCGATATGCACCTGGGTGGAGATGATTATGATGATAGGATTATGAATTATGTTGCCGATGAATTTAAAAAAGGGCAGGGAATTGATTTAAGAAAAGATAAACAGGCCCTGCAGAGATTGATAGAGGCGTCGGAGAAAGCAAAAGTGGAATTATCTACAGTTATGGAAACAAATATAAATCTTCCTTTTATTACAGCTGATGCAAATGGACCCAAGCATCTTGAAGTAAAGATAACCAGAGCCAGGTTTGAGCAGTTAACAGCAGATCTTACTGACAGGTGTAAGGAACCTCTAGAGATAGTCTTAAAAGATATAGCCTTAAAAGAGCCTGGTTTTAAGATTTCTGATATAGATGAAGTGATACTTGTAGGTGGAGCAACCAGAATGCCGGTAATACAAAAGCTAGTAAAAGATTATACCGGAAAAGAACCTAATAAGAGTGTAAATCCTGATGAAGTAGTTGCAGTAGGAGCAGCTATACAGGCCGGGGTGTTAATAGGAGATGTAGGGGATGTAGTGCTTCTGGATGTAACTCCCCTTTCTCTTGGTATTGAAACTTTAGGTGCGGTTATGACCAGGTTGATTGATAAAAATACATCTATTCCTACACAGAAGAGCGAGACATTTACCACTGCAGCTAATAATCAGACTAGTGTAGATATTCATGTCCTCCAGGGAGAACGGGATATGGCGATAGATAATAAAACCATAGGAAGGTTTAGATTGGATGGGATTCCACCTGCTCCGAGAGGGGTTCCGCAGATAGAAGTAACGTTTGATATTGACGCAGATGGAATTGTAAATGTTACTGCTAAGGATACAGCTACAGGTAAGGAGCAGAAAATAACTATTACTGCAACGTCACATCTGGCTGATGATGAAATTGAAAGAATGGTTAATGAGGCAAAAGAGCACGCAGAGGAAGATAAGAAGAAGCGTTCTCTTGTTGATGCCAGGAATAATGCTGACAGCATAATTTATTCTACAGAAAAGTTGATGAAAGAGGTTGGCAGCAAAGTTCCTGAGGATATGAAGAAGAATATCGAGGAGCAGGTTAAAGTTCTACAAAAGAGCCTGGAATCAGATAATGCTGACCAGATAAAGAAAGAGACAGAAAAATTGCAGAATCTGCAGAATGAGTTGTCACAGAAGCTATATGCGCAGGCTGGAGCAGGTACCGGTCCCGGTAAAGGACCAGGAGGCCCCGGAGCCGGAGCGACAGGTCCCGAAACTGGACCAGCAGGCGGCAAGCAGGCAGGCGGCAATAAGGGAGGTAATGGAGAAGAAGAAGTGATTGATGCCGAATTTGAAGCGAAAGATGATGAGAATAAATAATAGAAGCAAGTGCTAAGTAATGGTGTTATTTTTTAGCTTAAGAAGATATGTTTTTTAATGCCTGCCCATAGCTTTATTTAGAGGTTATGGGCAGGTGTATTTATAAAGTATATGCAGGTGTATGTAAATGGTTGAATATAGGGATTATTATAAAATATTAGGTGTAAATAAGAATGCCTCACAGGATGAAATAAAGAAGGCTTTTAGAAGACTGATGAGAAAATATCATCCGGATTTAAATCCCAATGATCCTAAGGCTGAAGAAAAGTCTAAAGAGATCGGAGAGGCATACGAAGTATTAAAAAACCCTCAAAAGAGGTCAAGGTATGATCAATTAGGCGCAAACTGGAAACAATATGCTCATGAAGGTGCTGGCTGGCCCGGAGGGGGCGGAAAAACTTATACCCATGACTTTGGAGGCAGAGGTTTTAACTTCGAAGATCTTGGCAGCGGTTTTTCTGACTTTTTTGAGGCGTTCTTTGGAAGAGGATCTGATGATAGATTTTCTGGCTCCGATTCAGGTTTTGGTTCACAGTTTGGTAGAGGTACCCGTACTAATATGCAGAAAGGTCAGGATATGCAGTCTGAGATCAGCATAACTTTAAGGGAAGCTTATTCAGGAATACAGAGATCGCTTAAATTACAAAAAGGAGGAAGAACCAGGACTGTTAATGTAAAAATCCCTAAAGGGATTAAGGACAGCAGGAAAATCAGATTAGCAGGAGAAGGTGTAAAGAGTCCGGCCGGCGGACCGGGTGGAGATTTATATCTTGTAATAAATATTGCCCCTCATAACTTTTTTACCAGAAAAGGGGACGACCTATATTGCGAAGTGCCGGTTACCATAAAGGAGGCTTTTTATGGAGCAAAGATTGATATGCCAACTTTCAGCGGGAAAATTATGGTAAAGGTACCGCCAAAAACCCAGGGTGGGAAAACTCTCAGACTTAAGGGTAAAGGAATGCCGAAATTAAGAAGCAGCGAATTTGGCGACCTGTATGCCAAAATTAAGCTGATACTGCCGGAAAAATTAAACAGTGAACAGAAGAAACACTTTGAAGAATTTGCAAGGAGTTATGACGAAAATCCAAGGGAAAATATTATCATATAAATTTATAAGAATTTGCTTTTAAAAAAACAATTATTTAACTATCGTCATTTTTTTATTTAATTAAATATTACTTTTATGAAAAAAATAAACTGTTTAAATATTATGGCGAGTGTAGATTTGTTTTTGGGTAAAAACCTAATTCAGGCAGATGAACCAGAGGTTTCTGGAAAATTTGTAACAATTGATGGTGAGGAGTTTTGTGAAATCAGGAATTACGACTCCATGTTACCTTTTTTTATGAGCCTGGCAAGCGATTCTAACCATTGGATGTTTATTTCCAGTACAGGAGGGTTGAGCGCCGGAAGGGTTAATTCTGATAACGCCCTTTTCCCATATTATACAGATGATAAAATACATGAATCGTCTGATACTACCGGAAGTAAAACTATAATGCATGTGTCCCATAACGGTAAAATGTTATTATGGGAACCATTTTCCGCCAGATATAGCGGAATATATAGGACCGAAAGAAATATCTACAAATGTACTACCGGAAATAAGTTAATTTTTGAAGAAAAAAATTTAGACCTCGAACTAACCTTCCGTTATGGATGGATGAACGCTGACAAATTTGGGTGGATCAAGAAAAACTGGCTCGTTAATGATTCCGGTCACACAATTGAAGTATATCTGCTCGATGGTATACAAAATATTTTACCATATGGCATTCAACGCCTTGAACAAACACAATATTCGACGCTCCTGGATGCATATAAAAAGTGTGAACTTATAAAAAATTCAAACCTTGCTCTTTTCCGCATGGAAGCTATTCCTGTTGACAAAGCGGAACCCAGTGAAGTATTAAAAGTCACAACAGTATGGACGTACGGATTAGAGAAACCTTCATTTTTGCTAAGTTCGAGACAACTGGATAATTTTAGAAAAGGTAAAACAATTAGCGGGGAAGAAGAAGCAAAAGGAATTAGAGGCGCTTTTTTTGCCAAATGCAAGCTGGAACTTTTAAAAGGCGACAAAAAAGAATGGTATTTCATTGCCGATGTAAGTCAGGATACTGTGCAGGTCAATAACCTGATTGATTACCTTGGCAAAAACAAGAATATTGCAAAGTCTCTTGAAGAAGAAATAACCAAAGGTACTGATGCACTCAGATCTATTGTCGAAGAAGCTGATGGAATACAGCAATCGGCCGATAAATTAGTTGCTTCGCGACATTTTTCAAACGTTTTGTTTAATGTAATGCGGGGTGGTATATTCTCTGAAGGGTTCAATATCAACAAAGCCGACTTTTTGAAGCATGTAAAACATTACAATCGGAAAGTTTGGGAAAAACACTCTGGCTTTCTATCCGGATTACCGGAATCATTGAAATACGAAGCTTTATGCCAGGCTATTGAAGCTCGTGGAGACGGAGATTTGAAAAGGTTATGCCTTGAATATCTTCCTCTTACATTTAGTCGCAGGCATGGTGACCCCAGCCGCCCGTGGAACCTTTTCTCAATTAATATTAAAGATCATAACGGCAACAAGTTGCTTTATTATCAAGGCAACTGGCGGGATATTTTTCAGAACTGGGAAGCATTATCACTCTCTTATCCTGATTACATAGGCGGTATGATCGCGAAATTTTTAAATGCTTCTACAGCTGACGGATACAATCCTTATCGTATTACGCGAGAGGGAATTGACTGGGAAGTTCCCGATCCGGGTAATCCATGGGCGAACATAGGGTATTGGGGTGACCACCAGGTTATCTATCTTAATAAGTTAATGGAGGTTTCACAAAATTTCTATCCGAAACGTTTAACCAAGTGGCTCAGTGAAGAGATGTTTGCATATGCCAATGTGCCATACCGGATTAAACCCTATTCTGAAATTGTCCGTAACCCACACGATACAATTGTTTTTGAAAAGGTACTTCATGAGAAAATCGGGAAGCTGGTTATTGAAATTGGTGCAGAGGGCAAACTGCTTCACGATTCATCAGGCGGAGTGTTAAAAGTGAATTTAACTGAGAAGCTTCTCGCTACAATTTTGTCAAAATTGAGCAATTTTATTCCAGAGGCTGGAATTTGGATGAATACCTTACGTCCTGAATGGAATGATGCCAATAATGCCCTTGTAGGTTATGGGGTTTCAATGGTTACGCTTTATTATATGCGCCGTCTGTTGAGCTTTTTAATAGAATTATACAATGGGCCAACCTCAAATAATTTTGTGGTTTCAGATGAAATAGCTGAATTTTTAAGCAATATCAATAAAGTTCTACAGGAGAATTCATCGCTGCTCCAAAAAGGATTTGACGATGTGCAGAGAAAACATGTGATTGATCAGCTTGGGACCGCCGGAAGCGATTATCGCAATAAGATATACGCCGGGTTCTCGGGTAAGAAGTCTAACATAAGTAAGATAGATATGCTCGACTTCTTAAACCTTGCATTGAAATATATTGATCAAAGCATAGATTCCAATAAACGCAGTGATAAGATGTATAATGCTTATAATCTGATCAGTATTTACGATGAGAAAATGTCAATAAGATATTTGTACGAAATGCTGGAAGGTCAGGTAGCAATATTGAGTTCAGGAAAACTATCCTCCGAAGAAGCATTAGAGGTATTGGGATCTATGAGGGGAAGCCTTTTGTATAGGGCTGATCAGGAAAGCTATATATTATATCCAAATAAAAGATTACCATGGTTTCTTGAAAAGAACAATGTGCCAATTAATGACATAAGAAAATCACACTTTTTGTCGCATTTGTTGCAAATTGGCAATACCAGTATTGTAGCTAAGGATTCAAAAGGACAATACCACTTCAACGGAAGTTTTAGAAATGCAGGACATTTGCGCGACGCATTGCTTAAATTAAAGAAAGAATCGGCAATGTCATACACTGACGAGGAATTCATAGAAGTACTCGATATTTATGAAAAATTATTTGATCATCAATCTTTTACCGGTAGGTCAGGTGCATTCTATAAATATGAAGGGTTGGGTTGTATATACTGGCATATGGTTTCGAAGTTGCTTCTTGCGATTGGAGAAAATATTAAATGGGCCGACAATAAAGGGGCCTCAAAGGATATTATTAAAAAGCTGGCAAAACATTACGTAGATGTTCAAAAGGGTATTGGCACCCATAAATCTCCGAAGGACTATGGAGCATTTCCATTTGAACCGTATTCGCATACGCCCGGAATGGCTGGCGTTCAGCAGCCAGGTATGACAGGACAAGTTAAGGAAGATATAATAAGCCGCTTTTTCGAACTGGGAGTGATTGTTCAGAATGGTCAAATCAGCTTGCACCCATTGGTATTGAAAAAAGCTGAATTTATTGATCCGAAAAAATCGAATTCATCTGAATATGATGCGCCTTATCTTGTATTTACTTTCTGTAAAACAACCTTTGTATATCTTATCGATAATAAAAAAGGCATTGAAATATTAACGAACTATGGAAAATCACTGTATGTCGATGGATATACGCTTGGACTTAATGAAACTCACGCTATAATTAACCGTGAAGACAAAATTAACAGGGTGGTAATTCACCTCAATCAAACTGTGGTTCAATAATTGTTAAAATGGGTAATATAAGAATAATTATAAGGGTGATTTAAATATATGCAAATAGATAAATTTACCATAAAAGCGCAGGAGATATTATCACAGGCTCAGAGAATTGCATCTGAGAATGGACATCAGAGCATTGATGATATTCATTTGATGTCTGCTATGCTGGGGCAAAAGGATGGGATAATTATTCCTATCCTGAAAAAGCTGGAGGTCAACATTGATGATTTCAGCAGTAAAATAGATGATGCGCTAACAGGCCAACCCAAAGTTTCCGGGCAAACAGCTCAAATATATATTGGCCAGGAGTTAAATGATGTATTAAATGGCGCTTTAAATGAGGCTGAACAGCTAAAGGACGAATATGTTTCAACTGAGCATATTTTAATCTCTCTGGCTCAAAGCTCTGGAAAAGTGGGGCAGCTTTTAAAACAGTATGGTGTTACCAGAGATAGAATATATCAGATCCTTGTCAGTATAAGGGGAAGCCAGAGAATAACAGACCAGAATCCTGAAGATAAATACCAGGCGCTTAAGAAGTTCGGGAAAGACATTACTGACCTGGCAAGAAAAGGAAAACTGGACCCGGTAATAGGAAGAGATGATGAAATAAGAAGAGTAGTTCAGGTGCTGTCCAGGAGAACCAAGAACAATCCTGTTCTTATTGGTGACCCCGGTGTGGGTAAAACAGCTATTGTCGAAGGGCTGGCCAGCAGGATAGTATCAGGGGATGTGCCTGAAGGTTTAAAGAATAAAAAAGTAGTAGCTCTGGATATGGGTTCTCTTGTAGCCGGCTCTAAATACAGGGGCGAATTTGAAGACAGATTAAAAGCAGTGCTGAAAGAAGTGTCCAGGGCTGAAGGAAATATAATCTTGTTTCTGGATGAGCTGCACACGGTGGTTGGGGCAGGTGCGGCAGAAGGTGCTGTCGATGCTTCAAATATGTTAAAGCCCATGCTTGCCCGTGGTGAGCTTCACGCTATAGGAGCAACAACGCTGGATGATTATAGAAAGCATATTGAAAAGGATGCAGCGCTGGAAAGAAGGTTTCAGCCTATCCGGATAGGCGAGCCATCGGTGGAAGATACAATTTCAATACTTAGAGGGCTCAGAGAGAAATATGAAGTACATCATGGGGTCCGGATAAAAGATTCTGCTCTTGTA
>JABMRD010000093.1 GCA_013202875.1 Actinomycetota bacterium
AGTAAAAACAAACCTTGCCCATTACCACTATTTGGAAAATATAGGAAAGTAAAGGAACCCTTAAGATAAAGGTTTCAGACAGTCTATTAAGATTGAGCGTAGAGGTTACCCAGAAGTTAGAAAAGTAGAATAAATTTAATAAGGGTTAGTAAAAAATAATATCCGTTGGTGGATTTGATAAAAACTTTCCATTTCCTAAAGATATTGAGTGACAAAAATATTGGATAAGGGGGTTAAAATATGTTAGGTTTGGGACAAATAGTATGGAAAATCTTTGATACCATAAGGTATAAAGTTGACCCAGGTAATCGTCTTAGTAAACAACAAATAAAATGGTTAAAAGAGAAAAAGGGAGTAACCGACGCCGAACTGAAATATTATTATCTTTCAGAACAAGGATATCTTGAGAGACAAAGAGTAAAAAGAGAATTTGACGAAGAAAATAAAAAGGAAGCTGGGTAAAGGTAGGATCTCTTAATGTTTTTAAAGAACGCAGTTAAAAAGAAGGGTTAAGGTAGATAGGGTTTAAAAGGTAGGAAGCTTTAAGCTATAAGGTTTATTTTAAAACAGAGGCTCTTATTTTAAGCTTTTATATCTTATAGTTAAGGGCATATAAAATTATTGCCTTTAATAGTAACAGAATAAAAGATAGTGGGGTAATTGGATTGGCGAAAAAGATAGAAAAAAAAGATAGTGTTAGTTATGTCTGTGAGAAATGTGGTAATGAGATGTTTAAAGTTCCAGTAAAAGATAAGACCCTGTTTACTGCTGATGACCCTTTTAAATACAGAAAATATTTAAATACCGCAGATCCCAATGGACCTTATTATACTTGTCAGTTTTGTGGCACAATTCACAAAGGCTATTATACAAATGGTGGGTTAAATATTGATTTTAGATCACTAAATAAAGTATGAGTAAAGAAATGGTTTTAAAACAGACAATATTCTTAAATCTGCTGTATGATCTGAATTTACTATTAAAAATAAAAGGAGTTTGTTTTAATTATGAACAACAATAATTTTAATAAACCACTTGAGGAAGTGTATCCTAATTTATGTTGGGATAAAAGTTTCTCAGGAATACTAAGTATATGCGACACAGAAAAGCAATGCACGCTATATTTTGTTAAAAAATATTCTTATTACATAAAGATATGGGAGTATGGCTATTATTTTATCTCATTGTTAATTCAGCGGTCATCTGTTCATAAAAGCTACGCTCCACTTGCAGCACTTTATTCAGAAGCACATTCTTCTCTGAGGTGTTCATTCTTGTGTAATGTTCAAGGTTATCACCCAGAAGCTATATCTCTCCTTCGTAGAGTTCACGAATGCTGCACTAAATTAATTGCGTGTAGGTCATTTCCAAAAAATATATGGAATATCGTTCAGTCAACCTCTCTGCAAAAGGCCGAATCCGATTTAGGTCTTAATCTTAAATGGATTTATAACATAGAAAGTTCTTTTCTTCACTCCAACAAACTAAAAGTTTTTGACACTGGTTTTAAATTAAAAGAAAATTTAGATATTTCTATTCCCTATGGTCCTCAGCTGAATGATAAAGAATATTCAACCGCTGCCGCTATCTCCATTTTTTGGATGTATGTTTTAGTACTAGTTGCACCCAGATTGTTTTCTGACCAGATTCCATCTTTATGGATGAATAAATATAAGGAATCCTACATGCTTTTAAGAGACTATATCTCAATGCCTGCTGAAAGCAAACTTATTAAAGAGGCTAAAAACATTGAAAAAATTTTAGATAAAATAGGACCTGAATCCTACAGAGATAATAAGGATTAGTTTGTGGGTTATATAAATGTATCCCTTACCTTTTTCGTCGATTCTATGGGCATTCTAGCACTTAATATTTTAATGTTTTAGCTACACAGTTAAAAATTGCTGAAAGAAAGAATTTTTCTTGATGTGGGTTTACCTTTTTGCTATATTTATAATTGTCTTTAGAACAGGAGGCAACTTTCAGAAACTACTGAAATTTGCGGACGAAAGAATGTAAAAAGTAAATTAAATTTCTGAAAAATCCCTTAGAAAAGTTCTAAGGCAGAACCCCGAGATATTTAGTAACCTAAAGCGTGAGCCAGGGTAAAAGAT
>JABMRD010000094.1 GCA_013202875.1 Actinomycetota bacterium
ATTTGTAAGAGTAGTAGAAATAAATAACTATAGCAGAGAACTTTGCGGTGGTATTCATGTAAATAGAACAGGAGATATAGGTATATTCAAAATTATAACGGAGACCAGCATTGGTGCTAATTTAAGAAGAATTGAGTCAGCGACTGGTATGCATGCATATAATTATCTGGAAGCCAAAGAAAGAATTTTAAATAATATTTCTGCCAGCCTGGAGGTGGAAGATAATAGGGTATTGGATACTTTAAAAGACATTAAAGATAATATAAAGAAAAAGGAAGAAGAGCTGACATTATTGCAGATAAAAATTGCAAAAAAGGAAATAATAAATAAATTTGAATACGACCCATGGAGTGATAGTTTAAAAATTATTGATTTCAATTTTTCAAACTCAAAACTGGTTCCTATTATAGAAATTAAAAGTATGGGAATAGTAGGTGATGAGATAAAAAATTACTTTGAAGGGAAAAATACTTTTATTATTTTTGGTAATATTTTAGATAATAAGCCGGTTATGCTGCTTCAGGCTACTGCGGACCTGGTAAAGAAAGGAATAGATTGTGGTAATATTGCCAGGGAAGTCAGTGAAAAGTTAAAAGGAGGAGGCGGGGGGAAACCTTACTTCGCACAGCTGGGTGGTTCAGATCCCGGTTCTTTAGACGGTGCCATTGATTTTGTAAGAGATAGAGTTTTAAAATACTTTAAGAAAGGAAAATGAGAATCCTGGGATTGGATATAGGAGATAAAAGAATAGGAGCAGCAGTTTCAGATAAACTGGAAATAATATCTACGCCGCTTGAAGTAATCAGTAATGACAAAAAAGTAAAGGAAAAATTTCAAAAATTAATAAATGAATATAAGATTAAAAAAATAGTGGTTGGGATGCCATATACCCTGAAGGGTGAAATAGGCATTCAGGCAAAAAAGGTGATCAGCTTTGTTGAAGATATATTAATGAGCACAGGTATTGAAGTCGATTACATTGATGAAAGGTATACGACAAAAATTCCATTAAAACTCCTGAAGATAAAATCTAAAAATAAGATAATTGATAAATTTTCAGCAAGTATAATTCTAAAAGATTATTTGGACAGGCAAAAGAGGAAAATTGAAAACAGTAAATAATAAGTTTATAAATAAGATAAATTTAGTAATCATATTACTGGTAATACCTTTACTTTCATTTTATTTAGTTTCATGCAGTCTTTTCAGGGGAGAAGAAAAAGAGATTGTCCCAGCAGGAGTTGAAGTTGAATTTGAAATAAAAGAGGGGACGGCCTTAAAAGAAATTGCCAGCCTGCTGGAGGAAAAAGGAATAATTGATAATGCCTTTCTTTTCAGGTTATTTGTAGAACAGAGAGGCAAGGAAAAAAGTTTAATACCCGGCATATATACAATAGAAACAAATTCTGAATATGAGAAGGTTCTGGATAAAATAACGGCAGGCACGCCAGTTGTGACTTATAAGTTTATCATTCCGGAAGGCTATACGGTAAAGCAAATTATTGAAAGGGTAGCTCAGGAAATACCTTTTATAGAATATAAGGATATGGAAGAGGCTGTGTATAACAATAATTATGATTATGATTATTTAGAAGGTGCTTCCAGCCTGGAAGGGTTTTTATTCCCCAAAACTTATGAGATAACAATAGATTATTCTGCGAGAAACATAGTTGAAATGATGCTTGCCCAGTATCGATATGAAACAGGAGGTCTGGACTACTCCTTTAGTGAGGATAAAGGATTTACACGTTATGATATATTAAAAATTGCTTCTATGATTGAGAAGGAAGCATATGTCCCGAAAGAAAGGGCTTTAATTTCAGCAGTCATTCATAACAGGCTGGATATAAATATGGCACTGGGAATAGATGCTACTTTATGTTATTTTTTAGATAAATGGGATGGGAATTTAACTGAAACAGATCTGGAAATTGATACTGAATATAATACCAGATTGTATACGGGTCTTCCACCAACCCCTATCTGTAATCCCGGTCTGGCATCAATTGAAGCGGCTTTAAATCCTGCAGATGTAGATTTCCTATACTATGTGGTTGATGATCCGGAAATGCATACCCATCATTTTTCTACTAATTATGAAGAACATATAGGAGTTCAAAATAATACAAATTAAAGAGTTACGGGCCCATCTTAAAGAAAAAACAATGCTGGCCGGTTTAAAGAAAAATGCAGCCCTGGAGAAGAAACTATTAGCTGGTTTACAGGAAGAAGCAGCTTTAAAAAAAATACCAATAATAGATGTAACTACAGGAAGGTTTCTGGAAATAATCTGTCTTCTGTCCGGTCCAAACAACATTCTGGAGATTGGGTGCGGAAATGGATTTTCATCATATTTCCTGGTTAAAAATTTAAAAGATGGGTATTATACAGGAATAGATTTGAATCAGGACAGGGTAAAAAGAGCTGAAAGATTCATCAGGAGCAAATTTCCGAAAAAGCAATTTAAATTTTTAGTTGGAGATGCTTTAAAATTAATCCCGGAACTACAATGTAATTTTGATCTGGTATTCATTGATGCGGCAAAATATGAGTACCTACTCTATATAAAGGCTGTAGAAAATAAGTTAAAGTCAGGAGCAATAGTAATTGCGGATAATATTTATTATAAAAATAAAATATTTAAAAGAGAAACCGCAAGGCATGATTTAAAAAGTGTAAACGGAATTAAGGAATATATAAGTTATGTGACAGATTCGGATAGTTTCAGCAGTTATTTTTTTGATATAGGCGATGGCATATCAGTTACAAAGTTTATAAA
>JABMRD010000095.1 GCA_013202875.1 Actinomycetota bacterium
CCGAAAATAATATGGAAAGTCCCATCCAGAATCCGCCATAGAAAATACAGATAAATATAAAGAAAAATATTCTCAGGATTTCTTCCGAGGTTGGCGGTACGCCGATTGAAAAAAGGCCATAACCTGAAATTATAAATACTATGCTTGCTATGATGATACTTAGAGTGGTGATACCGGCCAGAAATTTACCATTTATGACACTGTCCCTGTAAATTGGCTGGGATAGAACCCTGCTCAGATTGCCGCTATTTTTCTCGCTGTTTATGGCATCGAAGCCAAAGATTATTCCTATTATAGGTATAAAAAAGCTTATAAAGGTTATAAAAGAGGGGAGTACATCTCCTCCAGTGGTAAACAGGTATAAGAATACATGTTTGCCCAGTACGCTTGCTGATTCCCTTATATTTTGGAGTGCAACATAAGTTGATGATAACCCCGCAATATATACAAGTGCTAAAAGGATTAAAAACTTATTGCTGCTGAAATGATCGGTAAGCTCTTTTCTGTATACGGTTAAAATGCTTCTCATTTTACTCCTCTTTAAAATATTTTAGATAGATCTCTTCCAGTGCATCCTGTTTCATATCCATCCTGGTCATAAGTATACCTTCATTGGCAATGAGCCTGGATACATCCTGTCTTATATCTTTATCGCATATTATATGCAACTGGTTCTCAGTCTTATTTACATTTACCACTTTATCTAATTTTTTTAACTTTTCTATTAGGCCGTCTGTTACTTTTTCAAGCTCCACTTCTATTCTATATTTTCCTCCGCCAAACAGGTTCCTTCCAAGGTTTTCAACGTCTCCTTCGCCGATTAGTTTGCCCCTGGATAATATACCTACCCTGGAGCATACTCTCTGCATAAGGTTTAGTTGATGGGATGATAGAAGGAAGGTAATATTTTTTTGCTTGTTTAAATCCAGAAGGGTTTGCAGAATCTGATTTGCTACCTTAAGATCAAGACCTTCTGTTGGTTCATCAAAAATAACAAGCTGGGGATCTTTTATAAGTACATCTGCGATTCCCAGTCTTTGTTTCATTCCCTTGGATAATGTTTTAACCAGCTGGTTTTTATTCTTAGTCAGTTTTACTATTTCCAATACCTCGTCAATTTTTTTAGGGATCTCCCTGTAGGGAATGTTATTAAGTTCTGCAGTGTAGGAAAGGTTACCATTTGCAGTCATATCGTCATAAAAACCTACTTTTTCAGGCAGATATCCGGTTATTCTTTTAACCTTCAATGGCTCCCTGGTTGAATTAAATCCTGCAACATTGATACTTCCTGACGATGGCTCTGTAAGTCCCAGAGCCATAAGAATAACAGTGGATTTACCTGCCCCATTGGGACCGAGGAGCCCGAATATCTCACCTTTTTTAATAGCCAAATTCAGGTTGTCTACAACCAGATGCTCGTTGTATTTTTTAGATAAATCTTTAGCAATTATTATATTATTGTCCTCACTCATAATTTATCTTCTTCCTAATCTTGCAAAGATTACAGCAACACCAATTATAACCACTACTATAATTCCTATTCCAACAATTCCCCAGATGGTGGAAGTTTCAACAGTTACTCTGAGATTAATACTGTCATTGCTGTTTTCACTGGATGCACTAAAGGTCAGCATATAGTCGCCGGCAATGGTTTTTTCAGGTGGATTGATATTTACATCAATTTCAATCTTCTCTCCGTCTTCCATTGATTCGATTGTGCTCTGATCAAAGTTAACCTGCCAGCCTTCAGGTTCGGTTGAGCTCAAGCTTATATTTTCAACAGATGTAGAACTATTATTTGTCACAATCAGTTTATAGTGATTGTCTTTTCCCGAGGTCAATTCTGTGCTTAGCATTCCTGTTTTTGTTGTAAGGCTGATTTCATAGGTTGCAGTTACTACTGCAGTAAATTCTATTGATCCTTCCAGAGTGTCGCCTTCAGCAGCAGATTTGAAAGTTGCCTTAAAGTCATATTCACCCGGTTCCAGTTGTACAACTGGAATTGCCATAAGCATCAAGCTATCTTTGCTATTAAATTTCAGGTTGATACCGGGTATTTCCTGTGAACTACTTACAACTGCAGCAACCCAGCTGGTAGGATAATCAACTGTAATATCAAAGAATTTTTCACTCTTGTCTTCTTCTATGCCAAATGGTTCATCTCCTGGTTTATAAGCTACATCAAAGTTAAAAATAAATGTCTCCCCATCTTTAGCCTGTAATTTGGGAAGTTTGGTTTCAAAGACCAGTTCTTCCGGTACAGGTTCTGCAATTTCCTCCTCAGCAGCTTCATCTTCCTGGGCAAATAACATGCCAGGTATCATTAGGATAATTGATAGGGCAAGAATTAGAATAATAAAAAATGCAGGTAATTTTCTTTTTAAGATTTCCACTTTATGTATCTCCTTTTCTAAATTTATCCAAAGATTTTTTTAAAATGCTAAAAGCATTAATATGGTTCCATTCCG
>JABMRD010000096.1 GCA_013202875.1 Actinomycetota bacterium
CTGCTTGACTGACTTCTCCATTTGTTATTTCATGACCATTAAAATATATTTTCCCTTCATCGGGTCTCTCCAGAAGGTTAATGAGCCTTATCAGAGTAGATTTACCGGAGCCGTTAGGTCCGATTATAGTTAATATTTTCCCCTTTTCCGCGTACAGATTATTAACATCCAGACAAAATTTACTGTTATATTTTTTTTTAAGGTCTGAAATCTCTAGAATCTTCTTATCCATCCAATGCCTTCCTTCTGCTGTATCAAAGTGAGTAGAAAATTTATCCCAAATGTAATAGCAAGCAGTATTACTACAAGAGCAATTGCCATATCAAAATTACCCATTCTGACCATCTGAACTATAGCAGTGGTAAGAACCCTGGTCTCTCCCTTAATATTCCCTCCTACCATAATCACTGCTCCTACTTCTGATATTATTCCTCCAAAACCAGCCATAACTGCTGCCAGGGCAGGCAGCCTGGCTTCCCTTATTAAAATCCAGTAAACCTGAAATCTATTTGCCCCTAAAGACAAAACCTGTTGTTTTAATTTGGGGTCAATCTGCTGTACAGCTGCCAGAGTTATACCTGCAATTATAGGTGATGCAATAAGCACCTGGGCTATCACCATGGCAGTGGGGGTATACATTAATTTTAAAAATCCAAGCATTCCACTTCTCCAGATAAACAATATAACTATTAGACCGGCAGCTACCGGTGGAAGACCCATTCCAGTATTTATTACTGCAATAATAAACTTTTTTAACGGGAATTTATTTAATCCCACAAGCACCCCTACCGGTATTCCCAGAAGCATAGAAAAAAATACCGCACTTCCAGAAACTCTCAGGGTTAGAAATAAAATCTCATATACTTCCCTGTTCCCGGTAAAAATTAAAATTATTGCTTGTTTTATTCCCTGCCAGATAATTTCCATAATTATTTAATCACATCAGGATAAAATAACGGCTGACCATATTCCGCTACACCAAATTCTTTGATAATAGCCTGTCCATTTTCTCCGGTTATAAATTCCACAAAAGCTTGAGCTCCCTCATAATTTATATCAATATCCTTATGTTTTTCCGGATTTACAGGAATTACTCTATAAGGATTGAAGAGTATCTCGTCCCCCTCCACTAAAACAATCAGGCTCAGATTATTCTGCTGCGCCAGATAAGTTCCTCTATCAGTCATGGTGTAAGCCTGTTTTTCATCAGCAATCCTCAGTGTTTCTCCCATTCCCTGACCACTTTCTATATACCAGTCACCCCGGGGGGTAGTCCCGGTTTCTTCCCATATCGCTATTTCTTTCTTATTGGTGCCGGAATCATCTCCTCTTGAAACAAACGAAGCCTCATTTGCAGAAATAGTTATGTAAGCTTCCACTGCTGTAAATCCACTGATAGCTAAAGGATCATCTTCCGGTCCTATTATCACAAAGTCATTATGCATAACATCTCTTCTTTCAGTTCCATAGCCTTCTTCAACAAACCTGTCTTCTTCTTCTCTGGAGTGTACCAGTATAACGTCTGCCTCTCCTCTTTCTCCCATAGCAATGGCTTCTCCTGTACCAACAGCTATAGGTTTTACTTTATAGGTGGTTTCCTCCTCAAAAACAGGGATTAACTCATCCAGAAGACCGCTGTCGTAAGTGCTGGTAGTGGTTGCCAGAATAATTTCCATATTGTTTACTTTGTCTTTACATGAAAATGCAAAAACAGAAGTAGTAATTATAAACGTAGATAATATAAGAATTGAAGTAACATTTAAAAATCTAAATTTATTCACTTTTACCTCATTCTTTCCTATGTTTTCATTATTGGTTTACTTATTATTCAGTGATTAAATACTTTTTTCACCTAATTATTTTCCATTATTTAATCATATTGTGCAGACAACATTATATTAACCGCAATTAATACAATTATGAACATTAAAAAAACCAGCAAGGAGCTCTTGCTGGTTTTATATAATAATCCAGGCTAAGTCCCCTTTCCAAATATGGGAGGCTAGCCCGTTTTCAGACTAACCCTACCGCTTAAACTTCATAGCTTCAAAGCCTTAGAAAATTTAAGTCGGAGACAATATTTAATTTTTATATATATTATTTACAAATCCTGATTCTGAATTATATTATTTTAAATGAAAATTTTCAAATGTTTATTTAAACGTTTTTATGTATTTTAAAACACAATCTTTAAATTTTAACTCAAATTAGATGTATCTTAACCTTTTGATCTTATCTACTCTTCAAGCAAAAAACTTCAATTTCGCTATCTTTTTTTATATCCCCGGCATCTTCTGGAAAAACTGCAATACCATCAGCTTTTGCCATAGAGGTTAGTATGCCTGATCCCTGCATACCTGTAGATTTGAAAAAATACTCATTATCTTTTTTCTCAAGCATCACCCTGACAAAATTAGTTCTGCCTCTTTTATTCTTAAAATCATGATAAGCTCTGGCTCTTACTGAAGGTCTGAACAGATTATCATCTCCAATTATCTTCTTGATCAATGGTCTTACATACATTTCAAAACAGACCATAACCGATACAGGATTTCCCGGCAATCCGAATATAAATCCATCCTTATATTTCAGGAAAACAAGCGGTTTCCCTGGTTTCTGGTTTACCCTCCAGAATATCAACTCTGCTCCAATACCAAGCAGGATTTCCTTTACAAAATCATAATCACCAACAGAAACCCCTCCACTTAATAATAGGATGTCACACTCCGATAAAGCCTTCCGTATCTTTTCCTCTAAGATTTTTTTCTCATCTTTAGCTATACCATACTTGATATACTTTATGCCTATTTCCTTCAATTGAGCAGATAAAGAATAACTGTTGCTATCCCTCACTTTACCTATCTCTAATTCCTTATCTATCTCCAGAAGCTCATCTCCAGTTGATATTATTCCTACTACGGGAGGATGATAAACAAGCACTTCGCTCTTACCCAATGAAGCCATAACTCCTATATCTGCAGGAAAAATCTTTTTCCCTTTCCTTAAGACTTTATCTCCGTTTTTTATATCTTCCCCTCTGTATCTTATATTTTCTCCCTTCGCACATTCCTTAAAAACCAGGATACTCTCTTCATCCTTTTCTGTATCCTCTTTCATCACCACAGCATTACAATTTTCTGGAATAGGGGAACCGGTCATAATGGGTATGCAATAACCAGGATTAACCTTTACAGTTGGCACTTTACCGGCAGGTATATCCTCAGCCAGCAATATTAATCTTACAGGGCAGCTCCTATCTGCTCCTTTTATGTCTTCTGTTCTTGCTGCATATCCATCCATAGCAGAATTATTATAGACCGGTATATCATCCTTTGAGATTACATCTTCTGCCAGTATCAGGCCCAGGCTATCAAGTAAAGGAACTTTTACAGTTTTAATTCTTATACTGCATTCAAGCACTTTCTTTTGAGCTTCTTTTACAGAAAGCATAATTTTCTCCAGATATAGTGGATGATATTATTTATAGACATTAATATTATTATTTTAAAGCAGACATGTAAAGTAACTAGATATCTATTTTAACCACTTTTGAGGTCTCGGTGTCTAAGCTAAAAAGAATACCAGGCTTAGAAGCTATAAATGCACTAAGAAAATTGGGATTTGTACAGATTAGACAAAAAAGCAGCCATGCTATTTTAAAGAAAATAATTGATGACAAAGAAATAGGTTATATCGTTCCATTACACTCAGAGTTAGCTGTCGATTGAGTTCACTCCAACTTTAATTTATATATTTATTACAGATTAATAATCATCGGCACTATATATTGAAAAATTTCATTCAAGACCACGTTAATCTACTTTAAAAAAATGTTATAATGTAACTTTAAAAAGTATAATTATAAAGACTTATGGAAAAATATATTATAAAAGCCGATGGCAAAATAGAACCATACGATGAGGAAAAAATAAGCTCCTCTTTTATAAAAGCCGGAGCTTCCACTGAAATTGCCGCTGCAGCCACTAAAACAATAAATAAAAAAGTAAAAGATAATATGAGCACCGATGAAATATATCACAGGGCTCTGAGTCATCTGAAAGTGCTGGAACCCGGAGTAGCCCTTAAGTATTCCTTAAAAAGAGCCGTCATGGATATGGGGCCGGAAGGATTTGTATTTGAAAAATACATAGCAAAGATTTTGATGGAATATGGCTTTGTCGCGGAGGTAGGGCAAATTTTAAATGGTCATTGTGTGAATCATGAAGTTGATATCATTGCAGAAAAAGAAAACCAGGTCTGCATGATAGAGTGTAAGTACCATAATTCACGCGGAATAAAATCCGACATAAAAACTGCACTTTATATTCATAGCAGATTTCTGGATATAGAAAAAGCTTACAGGGAAAAAGATATTAACAATAATACCCGTTTTGAAGCCTGGCTGGTTACCAATACCAAATGTACATCTGATGCTATAAAATATGCTGGTTGTGTAGGCTTGAAAATTTTAGCCTGGCATTATCCTGAGGTGGAAAATTTAGAGTATTTTATTGAAACAAAGAAACTTTATCCCATAAGTATTCTCTCCACAATTACTGAAAGACAAAGGGATATATTATTTGATTCTAATATTATACTGGCAAAAGAACTGGGCAGCTGCAAGATGGATAGTCTGGCTGAATTAATCTCGGTAAGACAATCAAGAGCATCTAAAATCTTAAATGAAGCCGCTATTATCACATAAAAAGGATCTCCTGATTAATTTATAAATACCCGAAAGATTTATCCATTATCCAGGCCTATTTTTAATCCTGCCTGCTGAATAAGACGGCCCCGAGTATGCTCATCACTACAGTTACGGATACCAATACCACAATATCCAGCCACAATGGATATAACTGCAGGTCAGGATTGTTCAATATAATAGTCCTCATGGCATCAATCCCATAAGAAAGAGGATTGATTCTGGAAACTACTTTCATCCATTTCACAGTGTCATTTAATGGAAAAAGTGCACCGGAAAGAAAAAACATAGGCATAAGTAAAAAATTAGTTATTACCTGGAATGCCTGCATGGATTTTATCACCGAGGCCAGTACAATTCCCATCGCAGAAATGGTAATAGCAACCAGGAATATAATAACCAATACTTTAAAAAATATTGCAAAAGTAATGGGTATTTTAAGCAGAGGACTTAAAAGCAGTATTATGGATCCCTGAATCATGGCTATGGTAGAACCGCCAAGCAGTTTTCCTACAACGATAGAAGTCCTGGAAATGGGTGTGACCAAAACCTCTCTTAAAAACCCGAATTCTCTATCCCAGACAATTGACATAGCACTGAAGAAAGAAGTAAAAAGTACAGTCATGCCCACAATACCTGGAAACATAAAACTCAGGAAATCTTTGCCGCTCCCGCCTCCAAAGGTACTGAGTGAGCTCGCAATTCCGGTCCCCAGAACAAATAAAAAAAGAATTGGCTGAGCCAGTGAACCGACTATCCTGGGCTTATCTCTAAAATATCTTTTAATATCCCTCAACCATATGGTATATACACCGATTAATTCCTTTTTCAATGTCTCATTCTCCCCATCATTCTACTTCTAATATTATCCCTGGCACTGGCATTTTCCTCTCTTATTTCCCTGCCGGTAAGATCCAGAAAAACGTCATTTAAAGTTGGCTTTCTGGCACTAATGGATAAAATCTTTACAGGACTATTTTTAATAAATTTTGGGATAAAGATAGAGCTATCCTTAATTTCAAATCTAATCTTACCATCTTTTGCATCCTGGACATCACTGCCGGTAATTTCTTTAATATATTTTTTCAATTTGACATTTTCCTCAGACAATATAGTGATAATATCCCCCCCAATGGTATTTTTAAGATTATCCGGCGTATCGAGCGCAATAATTTTTCCCTCATCTATAATAGCTATCCGGTCACATATTTCTGTCTCTTCCATATAATGTGAGGTTAAAAAGATTGTAATATTTTTATTCTTTTTCAATTTAATAATATAATCCCATATTTTATTTCTGGTTTGCGGGTCCAGACCTAAAGTGGGCTCATCTAAAAATAAGATTTTTGGATAATGCAGCAGCCCCCTCGCAATCTCAAGCCTCCTTTTCATCCCGCCTGAATAAGTCATAACCAGATTATTTTTCCGGCTGGTAAGGTTTACTATTTTAAGTACTTCTTCTGATCTTTCTTTTAATGTCCTGCGAGGGATATTGTAAAGCAGGCCATGAAAGTACAAGTTTTCAAGGGCTGTCAGTTTATCGTCAAGGCTTGGGTCCTGAAATACCATTCCAATACAATTTCTTATTTTATTTCTTTCCCTGGTTACATTATGTCCGCATAAGGTAACCTCCCCGGATGTCTTCGATAGAAGTGTGCATATTATATTTATAGTTGTTGTCTTACCTGCACCATTGGGTCCCAGGAATCCAAATATTTCATTTTCTTTTACCGAAAAAGTAATATCATCGACTGCCCTTAGTCCCTTAAATTCCTTTACCAGATTTTTTACTTCTATAATATTATTTGTATTTATATCATTCATTTATATGTCTATTCCTATCTTTTAGCTTCTAATACTTCTTTCCTCTTCCTTTTTTTCTTCCCTCGTGAATACCTCATCATAAACCTTTTTAGATATATTAATAGTCTGAATCAGTTGTAATCCTTGCGATTATTTTAAGTACCTTGTATTCCTGCCTACCTTTATCAGCCAGATTATAAATTACCACTTGAGCATTTGGCGCAGCTTCTGCTTGTGCAGCTGCTGCATGATGAGGAACTTCCCGAATTATCGTTGCCATCGTAGGAGATTTTAAAGCCTACAGGAGAAAAGACCCTTATCATATTTTTGCTTCCACATTCCTCACACTTAATCTGACAGCCATCTTCTCCCCTTATTACTATCTCTGAAACACTTCTGCAGTCTTTACATTTATAGTCAACAAAACGCAAGAATATCACCTTCAATCGGTATAATATCATCTGCAATATTTAACAGCATATTATAATAATACAAAACTTACTTTACAATCAAGTAAATATCTTAATCAGTTCTATTTATAATGGTTAAAAACTCCAAATACTTCAAAAATATTATATATCTTTTCTCTTATGGATATAAGATGCATATTTTCAAATAAATTTACATAAAAGTCTTTCTAAAAAATCATAAAATGATTAGAATAAATTACTAATTAGGATTTAATTACCTTTAAAGGAGAAGGAATGCATTTTAAGCCGGATATCAATACCTATATTCCAGGCAAAATAGTATGCGTTGGAATGAATTACAAATCCCATATTGAAGAGCAGGACGGGCGGTTCCCAAAAAAACCTGTGCTTTTTGCAAAGGCAAGGAGCTGCGTTATAAAGAATGAGAAAAATATCATATATCCCCGTGAAGTTGAAGAACTTGATTATGAAGTAGAGCTTGCAGTTGTGATAGGCAGAAAGATGAAAGATATCCCTGAAGATAAAGTACCTGATTATATTTATGGCTACACAATAATGAATGATATTACTGCCAGGGATATCCAGAAAAACGAGCATCAATGGTACCGGGCAAAGAGTTTTGATACTTTTGGACCCATTGGACCGGTTATAGCCAGCAAGGATAAAATACCTGACCCGCAAAACCTGAACCTTAAATCTTATGTAAATGGCGAGTTAAGACAGAATGGAAATACATCGGATATGATATTCGGTGTTTACCCGCTTATATCTTACATCTCCAGGTTTATTACCTTAGAGGCAGGAGACCTTATATCAACCGGAACTCCTGCGGGAGTGGGGATTTTTATGAAAAAGAAAAAACTGTTAAAGCCCGAAGATGTGGTAATTTGTGAGATTGAAAATATTGGAAAACTTGAAAATAAAGTCATTTCAGGATAATTTTAATCTTTAAAAAGAAACATACAATAGATTTCAAATTAGCTGGAACATAAAAAAATAACTATTGCAATATTATAATATAAGGAGTAGCACAAATTGTTCAGAGTATTATTTCCAAAATTACAACCCTTTACAATAGATTTGGAAATAATAATTTAATTTTTGGACTTAATAATAGAGGAAATCAGTAGACATCCATGGTATTTGCTAAGAGTATTTTTATGAGAAAAGAAAGCTTTTATCATTTACATTCAGATATCTGTAAAACCATTGCCAATCCCAGAAGGCTGGCCATTATTGATATGATACATAAAGGTGAAATGACCGTCAGCACATTGGTAAAAAAGATCGGGATTTCACAGGCAAATCTTTCTCAGCACCTGGCCATATTAAGATCGAAAGGTGTTGTCCAAACCAGAAGAGAAGGTAATAATATTTATTATTCAATTGCAAATCCTAAAATAATAGCAGCATTTGACCTGATAAGTGAAGTCTTAAGAGAATCTACATCATCCAGAAGCAAGACAGTTAGCAATGCATTTGATCACAAAAGATAATCCAAAGGAAATTTATCAGTTTACTATTATTATTTCGTCTTTGGCTTTGAAGATATTATAAAATAAAAGAATTAGTAAGAACTGCAATCATTCTTCAGGAAAAATCTTTGTTACATTCTTATATTTTATAATTACTATCCAGGTTGTAAAAACTATAATAGAAAATACAGCAGCGATAGGAATCTGAATTACCAATTAATCATACTGTCTGAAAAAGTTATTTAATTTAAATTTTTTTATTTAATAATTCACTTTTTTTTATTATAATCACCGTTGACCATTATAAATTCAAGTTTACATTAATTTATGTATTTATTAGTTATAGAATTACTTGGTGGACTGGCCCTTTTTATCTTCGGTATCAATAGACTCAGTGATAGTCTCCAGAAAATCACATCCAATAAATTAAAAACAGTAATAAATACTCTAACAAAAAGATCCTGGTCCACGGTCCTTGTGGGCCTTTTTACTACATCGATTATCCAGAGCAGCAGTGCGACATCAGTAATGGCAGTTGGTTTTGTAAATGCCGGCCTTCTAACCTTAAGACAGGCAATGGGAATTATAATGGGTGCAAATATCGGCACTACAGTAACTGCCCAGATAGTATCTTTTAAAATAGATATGCTGGCTTATCCTCTAATAATTATTGGATTCTTAATGCATTTTTTAAGCAGGAGAAGAAGATATAAAAATATTGGAATGACTATAATTGGTCTTGGACTTCTTTTTCTTGGTATGACAGTAATGAAAGACGCACTGGGGCCACTTAAAGATAATGAAATCTTTAAAAACTTCCTTTTAAATTTTAGCATAAATCCATTCTATGGGATACTGGCAGGGCTTGTCTTGACTACACTCCTGCAGAGCAGCTCAGCCACAATTGGACTTCTTATAGCTCTTGCTTCTCAAGGACTCATACCTATAGAAGCTGCTATTCCAATCCTTATAGGAGATAATATAGGCACCTGTTCAACTGCTCTAATATCAAGCATCGGCACAACGGTTACTGCTAAAAGAACCGCCTTTTCTCATTTAATATTTAATATCCTTGGAACTGCAGTATTTGTTATTCTATTATATGTCTTTAGGCTCCAGCCTTTAATTACAAGTTTAACCGGAAAAAGTGTTCCTCACCAGATTGCGAATATTCATACTATTTTCAATGTAGTTACTACTATAATCCTATTTCCAATGATTGGATTATTTGAAAAAGTAGTTTTAAAACTTATTCCGGGTAAAGATATAATAGTACATAAAAATGCGTTATATCTGGAAAGTAGACTAATTGGTACCCCATCTCTTTCATTAGAGCAAGCAAAAAAAGAGTTAATAAGAGTAATCAAAATAACTCATACCATGTTAAATCTTTCATTTGAAAGACTGCATAAAAAAGATACCGTTATTGAAAAAAAGGTACTTGACAGGGAGTCTGCCGTGGACAGCATTACGGAAGATATAATAAGATACCTGACTAAAGTATCACAAAAATCATTGGGTTTAAGACTGTCCAATATGCTAACCAATTTATATCATATAGCCTATGACGCAGAAAGAGCCGGTGACCATGCTGAGAGCATACTCTATTTAATGCTGGTAAAAGAAGATAATAATATGACTTTTAGTAAAATTGGTTTTCAGGAACTAGAAATGACACATGATAAAGTCGACTATCTGTTTAATATCTTAATATCAGGTATGGAAAATAACAATTTGGACAAGCTCAAACAGTGCGAAAAAATTGAATCTGAAATAGATTTAATGGTAAAAGAAACAAGGATAAACCACCTAAAAAGACTCCAGCATGGTGAATGTATGCCACTTTCAGGGGTTGTTTTTGCAGATATTATTTTACATCTTGAAAGAACTGGGGATCTTCTTTTTGGGATATCAAGAAATCTGTTAAATATCGAACAATATTAATTTAATCAAAGAATACTGTTTTTTTTTGAATATATTTAGTAATATTAAAAATATAATTATAATCAGTATCCTTTTATAAATGAAAGATATTGTAGTTGAAGTAAATAAATTAAGAAAAGTCTATGGCGACTCGGTAGCAGTTGATAATATAAGCTTTGATGTAAGAAAGGGAGAAATATTCGCTCTTCTGGACCTAATGGCGCTGGAAAAACAACCACCCTGGAATGTATTGAAGGTTTAAGAAAGCCTGACGGCGGCTTCGTTAAAATAATGGGTCTAAATCCAAATTATAATTATAGTAATCTCCGTAACCTTATCGGTATTCAACTGCAAACTTTGGGGTTGTCAGCTAATATGCGTGTAGATGAAGCGATGAAATTTTTCTGCGTTTACCATAACAAATCTCCTCGTTATGATTTATTGGAACGATTAGGCTTCAAAGAGAAAATGGATGCTCAATACCAAACACTCTCAAAAGTCCAACAGAAACAACTGGCTCTTGCACTGGCTATTGCCCACGGGCCATCCGTATTAATTCTGGATGAACCAACTACAGGCCTTGATGTTCAATCACGGGTGGAGTTACATAATATAATAATAGAATTACAGGAAAGAAATACCACCATTTTACTTGCTACGCCCAACATGGCAGAAGCATCAAAGCTGGCTACTCGTATGGTTATATTATGGAGAGGTAAAATGATTACTGCTGGAACTCCTCTTGAGGTAACAGCAACTGGAGCAAGGCTGGCAAAAATATCTGTCAGGGTGGTAGGTCCCAGTTTATCAAAGGCTGATATTAAATTTCCATCTGTTACTAAAAGTTTGTTAAAAGATGAATATAAAATATACTATAGTAATAATCCTGGTTTGACAGTTTCAGCAATAATCAAACATATATCAAAACAAAAAGATGAGCTTATTGATTTGAGAGTAGAACGTTCTTTAGAAGAGCGTTTCATGGAAATTACAGACAATGAGGCTAAAAAATGAAAGCTTTTAAAAACCATTTTTTCTTCGAATTTCGTACAGGACTGGGCGATAAAAGCTTACTGGTGATAAGTTATCTTCTCACATTGGGACTTTATGTTCTAATGGGGTTTTCAATGAAAGACATTAATCCTGATTTTATGGAGATAATAATTCCATCAATGATTGTAATTTCTATGCTGATCAGTGCCATTTTAAGATTGCCTGGGCCATTTGTAAAATCCCGCGATGCAGGCATGTTCAGAAGCTACAAAATTAATGGGGTACCTGCAACTTCTATAGTGATTATTCCTTCATTAACTACAATGCTGCATACTATAGTTATTGCGATAGTTATAATTCCAACAGCATCTTTATTTTTTGGAGCCCCTTTTCCAAATAAATGGATTGCCTTTATATTGGTTTTTTTACTCACGGCCTTTGCATTTACCGGACTTGGCGTGCTTATCGGCACTTTATCGTCCAGCTCTCTTGCAACCATGCTATGGTCCCAGCTAATTTTTATACCATCACAATGGTTATAGGTGGTTTTTTGATTCCCTCTAATCTGCTGCTCAATGGTTTAGGTAAAATCGCAATACTTCTACCAAGTACCCATGCGCTGAATTTATTTAAATTCTACTCATATAATCAATCTATTGATTATGCTCCTTTATGGTCAATGCTAATTTTGCTTTCAAGTGGAATATTATCATTTGGATTAGCTATATATCTATTCAATTGGGACAATCAAAATAAAACCAGAAGGGGAAATCCTTTTTTTGGGCTCTTTGCAATCCTGCCTTATATAATCGCAGCTATCTTTCTTCCCTAGCCAAAAGCTAAAAATAAATTATTTACTTACCACAGGACAAGAAGATACCCCCCAGATTCCAGGACCGGTATGAGCACTCATAATTACGGTTATTTCAGTTAAAATCAGCTCGTCAATCTTAATTTTGTTGTCCTCTTCTATCATCTTTTTAAGTTCCAGGGCTGGATTGATATCAGTACCATGAAAGATTCCAATTTTTTTCTTTACGGTAGAAAAAGGATCAAAAGAATCTTTCCTGATCTGCCTGTAAAGCTCAATAATAGAATTCCTTTTATTCTTTACAAATTTCTTTAGCTTTACCTTTCCATCACTTCCTATAGTAATAATTGGTTTTAGTTTTATTGACCTGGATAAAAACTTTCCTAAGAAAGGTGCCCTGCCTCCTCTAAATATATATTCAAAATTTTCAAAAGTGGCAAACATCCTATTCTTCCTTATCATAAAATCTATAATACTGGCTATTCTTTCTTCACATTCACCCCTTTTTATTGCTCTTGCAGTTTCCAAAACAATAAAACCCAGACCGATGGCGGAAGTTTTAGAATCAATAACTTTTATTTTAGCTTGAGGGAAAAATCTTTTGGCCTGATCTGCTGAATTTGAAGTAGCAGAGAGCTTTGAACTAACATGGATTGAATAAATTAAAGTTTTTTTCTGTCTCTCTATTAAATCCCTGTAAACCTCTACAAAATCACCGACAGAAGGTGTGGAGGTATATACTTTTACTCCAGCTTCCAGTTTTTCATATACTTCAGCACTGGTTATTTCCTTTCCCTCCAGAAATAATTTTCCGCCAAATCCGATATATAGAGGCACCACCCTTATTTTATACTTACTGGCCAACTGTTCAGGAATATCAGATGTAGTATCTGTAACTATAGCAATATTTTCCATTGATTTATTCTTTATTAAGATTGAAATCCATTTTACAATATTTTAAATAAAAAAAAACTACTTTTTTAAAATTAAGTTAATTTTTTTCTTACCGAATTCCCGCCGCCATGGTTTGGTATATCTTGATTCTGATGTAAATCTTTCAAGGCTATCGGATTTAGCTTCAGGAATATTAATCATCTCTTTTGCAATCTCATAAGTTATTTTACCTTTACTATTTTTGCTATACAATATATCTAGCTGTAGGGGTTAACCTTAAAAAACACCGGTATATTAACACGATAGATAGGAGGAATTATGAAAGTGGTTCAATTTATTATTAAAGCACTTAGACTGGTTGGCTCACTGGCCTTCGTACTCGGGCTCTTCACTGCAATATTTGTTGGGGTACCCTGGTACGTCTACCATGAACCCACTTTACCCTGGTGGCTCAAGACTGCAGCGTACTGCCTTATGGGTGGTATTTTGCTGGTTCTGCTGACAGTGGCTGCAGAACAGGGTAAAGGCAGAGCTCCGGGAAAAGAGCTTCCAACTGCTGAGCCTCATTCTCGTGTGTTGATCCAGAATTCTACAGAAGTCCCCAATCGCAAGGTAACAGAGATTTTAGGTTTGGTAAAAGGACACACTATCTTTGCTATCTGGATTGGAAGGGACCTTTCTGCGATGGTGCGGCTTATTCTTGGAGGAGAGCTTCTTGAGTACACAGAGATGATGGGTCGGGCACGCAAGATAGCTACTGGTAGAATGATAGCGCAGGCTGAAGAGTTGGGAGCTGACGCTGTAATTAATGTCCGTTTTATGACTACCAGTGTTATAGGCAGTGCTGCTGAGCTCTTGGCATACGGTACAGCTGTTAAGCTCAGTAATCCAGCCTACTGATGGACTGAAGCTCAAGTAGATTCAGGCTTGTAGAAAACAGCCAGACACTCATTAATATTAACAAAGCTAGAATCAGAATAATTGGCTGGGATAGGTATATTTTTATACCTGGATTTAGTTTCAAATTATAATTCATCACCTAATTTGAGCATCATTCTTAAAAACCTGAATTTCTCCTATAATTATTGCATAAACTTTTATCAGGTTCGATTCGTCTAAAGACTAGAGGTGAATAAAAATGTCAATTCAAAATATAAGTACTGATAAAGCTAATAAACCCACACCTATACTTATATCCTTATTCTGGGCATTACTTGCAGCTCTTATTATTATTATTTCAGTTCTTGTCAGCGGATGGTTTGATTTGCTACCAGAAAAATATACAGGTATTATAGTTCCTTCGGCATTTGCCCTATTCTTGCTTTTAAGTATACCAGAACTAATTTTTGCCATAAGGCAAAGACTTGAAAAGCTTTTTAAAAGGTTTCTAATACTGACCGGCGCATCTGCTTTAGGTATATTTGTAAGCTTTGTCTTACACAATGCAATTTATGCCATATTTATCTACTTCTTCGGGGAAGGTTTCTGGGAAAGAATCGGTATAGGTGATGAGCTCTTCTTCTTTGTTTTAGCAGTAATTATTTGCCCCATAGCTTTTTTGGCAGGCATAGTGGGCAGTATTGTATTATTTGTAAAGAGAAGAAGAATGTGAATTGAGGTTCAACCAGGCTTAAATTAAAATTTAACCTAATTATAAAATGTTATCTTATTATACGAGGAAAAAATTATGAGTAAAATTCGTTTAGGTGTAATAGGTCCGGGTATCATCTGGGAAAGGGCTCATAAATCAGCTTTAAAAAAATTTAGCAACAGGTTTGAAATAGCTGCTTTTTGCGCCACCAGTGAAAAAAACAAAAATAAAATAAACAAAGAATATCCCGGGATTCCTTTTTATAAAGACTATAAATTACTGGTTAAAGAAGCATTTATAGATGCAGTAATTGTAATGACGCCAATACCAATGAATCCGGTAGTTACTATTGAAGCTCTTGAGGCAGGTAAAGACGTGTTTTTAGAAAAACCAATGGCTGCAAATGTTAAAGATGGAAAAGAACTGGTAAAAAAGGAGAAAGAGACAGGAAAACGGGTTTTTATTTTAGAGCAGCACGCTTATAAGAGCCTTGTTGATGAAATGATAAAAATAGTAAATTCCGGCAGGCTTGGAGATGTTCTTATGTTCGACAGGCTTTATCATGATTACATAGGCTTTAATGATGGAGTAGAAGATTATGGAAATACAGAATGGAGAATTAAACCGGCATTTCCCTTAGGTATGCTTTTGGATGGCGGTATTCATGAAATTGCCATGCTTTCAAAAATTTTTGGAAAACCTCTAACAGTTTATGCGGCAGGAGTTAAATACAGGCAGGAATATGGTGATTATGATTATGAATCTATGATTTTTGAATACAAAAATAATCTAATCGGTACTTTTAGCAATTCATACTTTCTGGATGGGAATAGAAATTGTTTTATTGTCAGAGGAACAAAAGGCCTGGCATTTTATGAAGAAGATTCAAAGATCATAGTAGAAGAAAATAGCGGCAGGAGAGACGTTGTAAAAATAAGTGATGAGAATCCGTATTATAGAATGTGGAAGATTTTAAATAATTGTCTGGAAACAAATTCAAAACCTTACTATACAACTGAGATTGCATTAAATGATCTGCAAATTTTAGAGGCAATTAAAAAATCTTTAAAAAAAGGAATAAAAGTATCAGTTGAGCAGTAAATTTTTAAGATATTTATTTTATTTTCAATTTAAATTTATAGATATATTCTAAAACTTCTATTTTCCTTAAGGCATAAAGAAACTTTAAGAACAACCACTTTTTGGATAAAATTAAAAATTGTATTTATGAAAGAATTATTAAAAAATAAAAAATTTAGATGGCTAATTATAGCATTAGCAGTAACAATACCTTTTTTGATTTTATCTTTTTTTGATATCCACGCTTACCTTTGGATAGAACTCCTCATTTTTTCAGCTATTATTATCCTGGTAGGTCGAAAAATATTTCTTAGTGGTCTAAAAAGTCTGATAAAACTAAGATTTTCAAATATTAATTTTCTTATGACCATTGCAATTGCGGGAGCTTTATACTTAAGACAATTTGAAGAAGCAGTAATTATTGTTATATTATTTTCAATAGGCGAAAGCCTGGAAGAGTTTGGAATTAAAAGAAGTAAGAAGGCACTTGAAAATTTAATTGAAAAAACACCAAAAATTGCAACCTTAAAAGAAGGAAAAAAAGAAGTACCCATTGAAGAAATAGATATTGCTCAAATCATAGTGGTAAAACCTGGTGATATAATTCCAATGGATGGCAAAGTAGCTTACGGAAATTCATTAGTAGATGAATCTTCAATTACTGGTGAACCTCTTCCAAAAAATAAATACATTAATGATCCTGTCTATGCAGGGACTATAAATGGTAATGGTTACTTAGAAGTAGAAGTATTAAAAAAAGCTAAAGACAATACATTATCAAAGATTGTAGAGCTTACTTATAAGGCAGCTGATAAAAAAATATCCTCTCAAAAATTTATAGAAAAATTTGCAAAATTTTATACTCCCCTTGTTATAGGAACTGCTATCTTACTGGTAATTATTCCAGTTGTAATACTGAAAAATCCTTTTAATTACTGGTTCAATCAGGCTTTGACCTTGCTTATAATCTCTTGTCCCTGCGCACTAGTGATATCCACTCCAGTTACCGTCTTTTCTGCTTTAGGAAATGCTACAAAGAATGGAGTATTAATTAAGGGTGGAAAATTCTTAGAGGAAATGGGGAAAATAAAAGCTATTGCTTTTGATAAGACAAAAACACTGACTTTAGGTGAGCCTGAAGTTTCAGATATTGTTACTTTCAATGGTTTTAGAAATGAAGATGTCTTAGCCTGTGCTGCAGGACTTGAAATCTTTTCAGAACATCCTATTGCCAAAAGCTTGATAGATAAAGCAAAAGAGCTTGGAATTGATACTCATAAATTCCATGACTTTGAATCTATAACCGGAAAAGGTGTAAAAGGCCAATGCACTGTTTGTGAAGATAGTGCACATTTTCTGGGAAGTTTAAAATTTATTAAGGAACAGCAGAATATTAAAGTTGATAGAGAAATAATTGATAAAATTGATCAATATGAAAAACAAGGAAAGACAGTAATTGTAATGAGTGAAAATACCACTATTAAAGGAATAATTGCTATTGCTGACAAGATGAGAGATGAAGCAAAAAAAGTAAGTGAAAATATCAAGAAATTAGGAATAAAATCAGTTATTTTAACTGGGGACACCAACGCATCTGCAAAATACATTGCTTCTGCCCTGGGTATAGAAGAAACAAAAGCATCATTGCTTCCGCAGGATAAGGCTGAAGAAATTGAAAGACTTAAACAAAAATATAGATCTGTCGCTATGGTAGGTGACGGAGTAAATGATGCTCCGGCTCTTGCCAGTGCTTCTGTTGGTATTTCAATGGGATCTGTAGGATCAGATGTGGCCATCGAAAACTCAGATATTGCACTTATGAATGACAATCTAATGACCCTTCCCTACTTATTGAAATTAGGTAAGAAAAGTTCTACGATTATAAAATTTAATATAATTGCAGCAATTTTTATTAAATTTATAGTTTTAATTTTGGCAACATTTGGCTTAAGCAATTTAACACTGGCAATATTCGCAGATGTAGGAGTTACTATTTTTGTAATTATTAATGGACTAAGATTATTTAGTTTTAAGACAGACCCTGAGTCTTTTTTGTAATATATTTAAAATTATTCAAAATAGTTTAAGTATTAAAATATCTATGACTTAGTTGTCTAAAGTGGCTGGGATAGTAGACGAAATTCAAACTAGAATTATTGGTATAAATAGGTGTTCTGATTGGCTCTTCTTAGTTGACATATTTAGAACTTTTTATTTTAATGAAATTAGTTCAGTAAAAAATAAATTCATGCCATAAAACAAAAGGAATAGTACATATGAAAATCATGATTGTCGGGGGAACTGGATTTCTGGGCTACCACGCACTTCTTGTAGCACTAAAGAGGGGGTACTCGGTGAATACTCTTGCAATTAATGATATAGAACTTGGGGACTGGTATCCCAAAGAGGTAAATGTCCAGTACTGTGATGTATTTGAACTTTCGGAAAAAAACCTGCAGGAACGTTTTGCCGGCCATGATGCTATTTTGTATGCCTTAGGTCCAGACGATAGAATTACACCGCCTGCTCCCTCTTACGAGTTTTTTCATACGAGGCTTGTGGTGTCTTGCGAAAAAGTCGTAATTGCAGCACGCAAGGCGTGTGTTAAAAAATGCGTTGTTCTTAATTCGTATTTTGCATATTTTGACAGGATCTGGCCGGAAAAAGAGCTGAGCAAACACCATCCCTATATAAGATGCCGCGTGGAACAGGCAGAGCGTGCTATTGCTGCAGGCGGGGACAAAATGGCAGTTATGCTTTTGGAGCTTCCCTATATATTCGGTTCCATGCCTAACCGTATTCCTTTATGGAAGGATGTTTTACTGGATCGTATCATAAAAAGTAAAATTATCTTTTTTCCAAAGGGCGGAACAAATATGATTGCTGTAGAGCATGTCGGCGAAGCAATTATAGGAGCTCTGGAGCACGGCGAACATGGTGAACGGTATATCGTAGGCGATGAAAACCACTCATATAATGAAATGCTGGATATGATGCTATCAGCCATGGGAACATACAAAAAAATAATAAATATTCCACGATTTATAGCTGTAATAGCTGGCAGTATGATCAACAAGGGATGGAAGAAAAAAGGATTGGAAGGCGGGCTTGACGGCAAGTATCTGATGCGCGACATTTTAACCCATAATTTATTCTTTGACCCTTCGGATACTGCGGAAAAGCTGGGGTATAAAAGAGGAGGGCTGAAAGAATCGATTGTTGCCACTATGAGAGCCTGTTATCCAGAAAAATTCGAAGACTGAAAGGAAATATACAACTATAAACCTTTTTAAATAATCTTTTTTTTTATTCAGAAAACACTCTCTATGTTCTTTTTGCTGAATATATTTTGGGCAATAATTTTTTAAACTTACTATATAGGCTTTATGGTATACTTAGACATTTATTAAGAGTGTAGACTAATTACCATAAAACTGATAATATGAAAAATCATTTGTGGGATTGGGAAGGAGGTGTTGGAAAATAAAGCCGTAATTTTAGATTTTTGTCAATGTATTTTTCCGGAGGTTATAAATGAAAATCAAGCGTAACGCAAAATTAATGATGAGTATCTGTTTGGTGGCAGTGTTGGTTTTGGTATTACCGCTGATGAATGCCTGTGCAGATGAAGGGGTAAAAAAAATTGGTATTAGCCAGATTGTTTCTCATCCGGCATTGGATGCAACCAGAGAGGGCTGTATCAAGGCTCTTGCTGATAGTGGTTATGTAGATGGTGAGAACATTGAAATCGACTATCAGAATAGTGAGGGAGATATGTCGCTGGTGGAAACAATATCTGCTAAGTTTGTAGGGGATAAGGTAGATGTAATTATCACCATTGCCACTCCCAATACCCTGTCAGCTATTGCTGCTGTAGAAGGTACAGACATTCCAGTTGTCTTTTCTGCCATTACTGATCCGGCTGGTTCAGGGATGGTTGAGAGCTGGGAATCCCATCCTGACGATAATGTAACTGGAGTAAGTGATATGATCGCTGTAGCGGATGATGTTGACCTGATAACTCAGATAGTACCCGGTGTTAAGACTATAGGTACTCTTTACAATGACGGTGAGGCAAATTCGGTGTTCCTGGTAGAGAAGCTTAAAGAAGCATGTCTGCCGCTTGGCATTGGAGTGGTTGAAAGACCAGTTTCTACCAGTGCCGATATTCTTGCAGCAGCCCAATCTTTAGTAGGACAAGTGGACGTCATCTGGATTGGTACTGATAACACTGTAGTCTCTGGCCTGGAAGCGTTGATTGGAGTCTGTGAAGATGGAAGCATTCCTCTGTTCCCCTCTGATCACGAGTCAATAGAAAGGGGCGGTATTGCCTGCTACGGATTCGACTATTACGATATTGGCTACCAGACAGGTGAAATGGTAGTTAAAATACTGGAAGGAGCTAATGCTGCCGAGACTCCTGTTGAGAAAGGCATGGTAATCAGTCTCTCAGTAAATACCGCTGCGGCAGAAAGAATGGGTGTTACCATTCCTCAGGAATTAATAGATGCTGCAGAAATTGTATATGATAAATAGATGTTAATGGTTTCCGTTTTAACAAGTTTATAGATATTAAAAAGTATCCACAGGGATAGCATTAAAGGAGTAAGCACGCTTGGATTATGTTATAAATTTGCTGTCGGTGTCTTTATATGAGGGCCTGGCCTATGGATTTGTAACTCTTGGAGTATACATAACTTTTCGCGTGCTTGCTTTCCCTGACCTTACTGTAGATGGAAGCTTTCCCCTGGGCGGGGCTGTGGCTGCCACTCTTATCGTAAGTGGTGTCAACCCATGGCTGGCAACCCTGGTTGCCTTCATTGCTGGTATTTGTGCAGGACTGGCAACCTCATTGCTTAATACCAAGCTCAGGATAAATGCCCTGCTCGCCGGTATTCTAATGATGGTCTCTCTATATTCTATAAACCTGGCAATTATGGGGCGTTCCAATGTTTCTGTCCTCCGCAATGCAACGGTCTTCAAACAAACTGCTCAATTGTTTGGTATTAAATCTACCACCATTCTATCAATTATATTTATGGTAGTTCTTACTATTGTCATTCTCGGCATTTTGAACTGGTTTCTACGCACTGAGATCGGCCTGGCCCTAAGAGCTACAGGTGACAATGGACAGATGGTAAGAGGTCTCGGGGTTAGTACTGACATGACCACGATAATAGGTGTTTCCCTCTCAAATGGCCTTGTTGCTCTAGCAGGAGGGTTAATAGCCCAAAAGCAGGGCTTCTCTGATGTAGGTATGGGTATCGGCATGATTGTTATGGGTCTGGCATCGGTTATAATTGGTGAGAGATTATTTCGCCCCCGGGGTATTACTACCATTCTATTTGCGGTGATAGGTGGATCTTTGGTTTATCGCCTGTTTCTCGGTATCGCTCTTAGATTGGGATTACCTCCAAACAATTTAAAGCTGAGTACAGCATTGCTTGTTATCATAGCCCTGGCAATACCATACATACAAAAAAAAGTGCGGGGTGAATGGATGCCGCCAGCAAAAAGGATGTAGAGTGGGAGTTCATATGGATAAGAATCAAAGCTTGATGAAACTTAGTAAAGTAAGCAAAGTATTTTTAAAAGGTTCTGTAGATGAGGTCACGGCACTGGATAACATCAGGCTGGATGTCGGTGCTGAAGATTTTATTACTGTCATTGGCAGTAATGGAGCCGGTAAGACTACCCTGTTAAATGTTATTTCTGGTGTCTATCCACCAGAAAAAGGTGGCAAGATCACAATCAATGGCCAGGATGTTACAAGACTCAGCGAACATAAGCGTGCACGATATGTTAGCAGAGTCTACCAGAACCCTCATATAGGTACTGCCGCTAAAATGACCGTAGAAGAGAATATGTCTCTGGCTATGTTACATGGCCAATCAAGGGGATTAAGAATCGCTACCAATAAAAAATACAGGGAACTCTTCCGGTCAGTATTGGCCCCATTGGGATTAGGACTTGAGGATAGGATATCTGCGCTGGTTGGCACACTTTCCGGTGGACAGAGACAGGCCCTGTCTCTTGTTATGGCTACTATCAGCAAACCATCACTACTACTCCTTGATGAGCATGTAGCTACTCTGGACCCTAAAACAAATCGGATAGTCCTTGAGCTAAGCGAGATGATTGTGCAGAAAGAGAAGATGACCACTATAATGGTTACACACAACATGAAACATGCTCTACGCTACGGTAACAGGCTAACGATGATGCATAAAGGTAAAATCATTGTTGATATACATCAGGAGAAGAAGTCCAACCTATCTGTCAACGACCTTGTAGTTGCTTTTGAACATGCCAGTGGAGAAAGATTTAGTGATGACAGTATAATGCTTCGTAACGCTGATTCTTAAGCTCGACCCCGGTTATAAACAATCTTGATAAACACATATAACCTTCGAAGATAGTAAAGATAGAGTTATAGAGACATATGAAAAATAATTCAGATATTTCTTTTAAAATTATATGCTCCCTGGAAGAACTTACTGCTGCTTACAATGTTAGATTTACTGTATTTTGTGAAGAACAAAATATCCCATATTACATAGAAACTGATGAAAATGAATTGAATAGAATTCATATACTTGGCATGCAAGACAACGAGCCTATCGCGGCAGGAAGAATGTGTGTAATTAATGGTTGGCTAAAATTCGAACGTATAGCTGTAAGGAAGGTATGGAGATCACGTGGAATTGGTTCAAAGTTAGTAAATTATATGGTAAATGCTGGTAAGGATATGGGAATATTTAAATATAAACTTCATGCACAAGTTAGTAATAAAAAATTTTATAAACGGTTGGGATTTAAAACAAAAGGTAAAATTTTTATAGAAGCAGGTATAGAGCATATTTTAATGATACGAAAAGATGATACTTCAGAGTACTTAGAAAATAAAAGATTAAGTAAATGAAGAAAAATATGATGCAAAAAGGGCTAGTCTTTTAAAAGATAAATCAAATATTAAGATCAAATTAGATGAAAATGATCAAAGGGTAGAAGAAAAAGCATAAAGAAAGATAAAGGTTAAGGCCTATGCAGTCTCACCGTGGAGGACCCACCCCAACTCCTGGTGCAAAGCCTATTGCCTGGACGGTGCGCATCCAGGCGAGCGCGCCCAAAGTCTCGATGCCACCACCCAGTCGGCACAAGGTCACTTTTTACATGTTTTACATATTTTACATATTGACCAAGAAACCATAAGGCATTGTTATCATACCTGTCATTACTTACTTCATTGGTTGTTTCGAGGTGGGTAAGAAATTTTGTAATAAAATCTTCAAGTGTTTTTCCTGTTTCTCCTTGATAAGCTTGCGTCTGTAATGTTCGTAAGTAATCACGAGGAGAAGAGCTTATCTCTAATTGTCTTCTGCCTCCTAATGTCTTTCCTCGGCCTTGTTGAGGCATTATGGATACACTTTCAACTAATCCCACAGACCAGCCTGGAACGGCACAAATACGTCCATTATTGACTACTTCTAATTTGGTCTGTCCTCGATGATTGCTTGAATA
>JABMRD010000097.1 GCA_013202875.1 Actinomycetota bacterium
AAATAGTTTTATAAGTCTTTCTTCATAACCTGCTTTTTCCAAATAAAATCCAATCGTCTGGTGGTAAGGATAAATATAGTTCATTTTTTTTAACATTGCCTTTAATTTATTAACAGAAAATCTTCCCTTTGCTTTTTTAAAAGCATTCAGCACCTCTGTAACACCACCAGCATAATTAGGTCTAACTGCAGCATCAATAAGAGTCCTCTCAATATTTGTTAAATAAATAACTTCTTCATTAATTTTTGATTCAATTACCCCTAACCTTTCGAAGTTTTTACTATTTAGTAGAAATATTCTGTATTCTCCAAATGAAGCAATTTGTTTAGATACGCGCATGGGACGGGAAAATGCCTTATCGATATTTTCCTGTATCAATTTATTTATTCCTTTAGTTTTTCTTGTTAATTCCTTATTAATATAGACATTCTTTATTATATTATCTACTAGATTATGTAAGTACAAGGCCGTGTAATGGCTTAGGAAAGTATTGCTATCAATAGATAAAGCAATTTTATAGATTGATACTTTTCCTTTAATATATCTTTTCTTAATACTATTGTTAGGCATCTTAATTTTAATTTCCTTAACCAATTTATTTTCAATTATAAATTCTATAAAGTCTCCAATCTTAGTTACTTTTAATAACCTCCAATCTTCCCTATTATCATAAAAAATTTTATGAATATCTTCTGGAGTGTATATCTTTTCTTTTAATCCTCTAAAATATTTAGAAATAAGAGGTTTAGATACCTGTATTACTTGATATCTATTAATCCTTACCATTTTGTGCTCCTAAAATTATATATAGTACCATATTATTGACTTTTAATAAATGCATCCTGTAAGAAAATAATAATAAGCTATGTAGATTCCCACGCACTGAAGTGCGTGGAACTCTGCCCTTGCAGGTTCATTATATTCTATAGTTTAATTGATTATTTTTAGATCCATCAAAGAACTTATCATCCTTTGAGATTAACGTTATTAGACATTTCAATATGAATCCTATATAGTATATATACTATATAGGAAACGTCTTAATCTAATTTTCTTATTTATATTACTAGTAACATAAATATTAAAATATTAACTCAGTAAAATTTCCCATGGATAAATAGTCATCATAAAGTGTTCTATATAATTCTTGTGATTTCTTATGGACTGTATATAGTAAATTATAGGTCTCTTTATCTAAAAAGAATGACCTTTTAATTCCATAACTGATTATAGGAGATTTTTTAAATTTATAGTTAATATTATTTCAGTGAATAATTAAATAAATTATTATAAAATTTAAACTTATTATTCACTTTGTAGCCGATATAAAAATCTAAAAAATTACATATAACAATATGCCTTGGGCCAATTCTTAGGCCCTTTCCAATATAGTTTTATCCCGCTTCCTATCAACCATCTCTAAATTACTATTTTTAAGTATATTTACTAAATTGTTGATATTTTTGTCTAATAATATCATATTTACCCTTTTTGTTTAAAATTTATATTCTTAAGCTGGATTACCTGAAATTAAGATTTATATTATTTTTTATAGCATAAGCTTTAGCAAGTGATATAAACATTGCACCCCTACTCTTTTTAATTTTCCCGGTAAGATATGTATCTTTGATTATGCTTAAAAATATTCTTATCTGCTGCTCAGAAATCTTATCAACTATAGTGCGAAATGCTCCTAGGCTGTGATTATCATTAAGCTCTTCTGCTATTTCTTTGCCTAGTAGTTCCTTTCCCCTAGACCTATATCTTTTTGGTCCAGGATATTCCTCTTTCTTGCTGTTTTTAGAATATTTGCTTTCTGGATCAGCATTTTTTTCTAATAGCTTCTTTTCTTTTTCAGAGTTTTCTAGTTCTGTAAAGTTACATTTTCTATTTTCTTTTAGTGATTCTTTTATTTTTCTCCTAATATCGTTAATATCCTCTTTATTTTCTGCAGCTTTTTCTTTTATCTCCTCTCCAGAGTTTTCCACAACCTCTTCCCTACCAGCTGTGTTAACGTTACTTAAACTAGTGTTTTTAAGATTGGTATTATTAGGGTGCACGTCATTCACCAGGAGTGGTGCACTGTGTTCACTAGGGTGGTGCATGTCATGCACCACCCCTCCCTTTTTATCTTTATCGGATTGATTTCTCTTAACAGATAGTAAAGTATATAAATTAGAAGTTTTTGATTTATTGTATTTATTTATTCTTGGTTCTTTTTTTATAAGACCCTTTTTTACTAAAGAGCTTATAATCGTTTGAACTTGTCTTTCAGACATAGAACCTTTTTTTGCAATAGTTGGAACACTAGGAAATGCTTTATCTTCTTTATCTACATATCTGGCAATGACAATATAGATCATTTTTTCATAAATAGTTAAGTCTTGACGATCCAGCAGATCATTTTCCAGATAAAACCAATTCTTTACCCGGCCATCTCTTAAGTTATCCTTGCCCATTATAGAACTTCCCGTTTAAGCCCTCTTCTAACACAAAAGCCCGGCATTATACCGAACTTTCTATATTCAAATAACTTTGATTTTCTTTTTAAATTTAAGGTTTATGCCAGGTGAGCTA
>JABMRD010000098.1 GCA_013202875.1 Actinomycetota bacterium
AGTCTAGTACATCTACATCTAATATAAGCGGTGTAATAAATGGATCAACCAATTTTGGCACACTAACTGAGGTTAAAGTCACACCAACTATTACCTGGGCTAACCCTGCTGATATTACTTATGGCACTGCTCTTAGCGCAACCCAGTTAAATGCCACTGCTTCAGTGCCAGGCAGCTTTGTTTATACCCCAGTTGCAGGTACAGTATTAAATGCAGGTGATGGGCAAACTCTCTCAGTAACATTTACTCCAGATAACACGGCTAATTACAATAGTGCTACAAAAACAGTTCAAATTAATGTTGGCAAAGTCACACTTACCCTTACAGGTAATGATGCTTCACGTCTATACGGAGCAGCTAACCCAGCATTTACTGGTACCATAACTGGTATACAGAACCTTGACAATATAACAGCAACATATGGCTGCAGTGCTACACCGAGCAGTCTGCCAGGAACATACCCAATTGTTCCGACATTAGTTGACCCGGATGATAAATTAGGAAATTATGATGTAACAATTAATAATGGAACATTAACTGTTTTAGAATCACCCGGCTTTATCACAATCATAAAAACAGATGCAGTAACAGGCTTACCGATAGACGGTGCAACGTTTAATATATACGATGATGATGGTGTTTTAAAAGAAATAGTTACAACAGCTAATGGTGGAGTGGCTATAGTATCTGGATTTAAATGGTATGTGAAATATTCAATAGTAGAAGTAGCACCAGCACCTGCTGGCTATTTACTCAATACTGATGTCTTTACAGTAACATTTGGTCCAGATTTAACATCTGCTACTATATTTGTTAAAGATACTCCAGCTGCCGCTGCTACAACGCTTAACGTAGATGGATTAACTGAGGAGGGTATTATAACTCAGGCACTTGGCTTTACTGGTCTTGATACAATAACTCTAATATCTGGTGGATCTGCAGTAATTGTAGGTATAGTAATGACTATGTTTTCTGTTATGAGAAAGAGAAGAAATAATTGGAAGCATGCTTATGGAATAAATAAGGATTTTAATCAAAATTAATAATAAGTATAATTATTTATTGTTCTATTTTGTTGTATAAGTTAAAAATAGCAATAATAACTGAATAGAGATAGAATTAAGAATATAAAACAGTAGCTCAGGATAGAAAAATTGGGGCTACTATTTTTTTATTAACTATATTATCAATAATATGGAATAAAAATTAATTGATGAAAGATCTATGAATTACCTAAAGCATGTTTATATTTTTTAGGCTTTAATAAAACTATTATTATCACCCCAATTATTGCAAAGATAAATACTGATAATTCCGAATACCACATGCCAAATTTATAATTAGTTCCTGGTGAATAATTAGTAAAAACAAACAAAAAATAATGTTTTATTATAATAATAGCACTATAAAGACACCATAAATATTAAAAATATACAAAATCTGAATTATTCACCAGAAACTAATTAGTATAAAATGCAGCAAAATCAACAATTGCATGAAATATTATGGTTATTGCGATGATATAATATTTTTTTGACATGAAAGCATACATTATCAAAACTGAAAATGCTATCTGGATAGCAATAGCAAGTATTCTTTCCATTGCCCCAACCAGGGGCAGCCACCATACTGCTGCCTGAATTTGCGGCAGTATGTTTATAGGCAAAATATTTGGAAAAAATTTGTATATAATAAAATTAGCAAGGGTTGAAAACCCAATAAAAACCATTGCCTCGCCACCGCCGCCATGGCCAATCCCATACATGATTCCTTTGTAGTAATCCCGGGGCTTGATTACCGCCCCCAGTGCAATACACCTTACTCCTTCTTCAAAGATGCCTGCAGTCAAGCCTGCCATTAATCCGTACAAAATATAGAAGATCTCGCCCTGAAAGCTTTTTTGAAGCAAAGTCCCGAGATAATTGTTTAAAGGGGTCCTTATAAGCGATGCAATAAACAAAACCATTCCCAAAAAGAAAATTGCCCATGAAACTTTAAATTTTTTCCAGATTATTATTGCTAAAATTATGGGCAGGAGTATTTCTATGGCAGCAGCTACGATATAAGAAACATCTTTTAACATATAAACCAGCCTTTCAGGTTATTATTTAAAAAAATATCCAGTAGGAACTACTCGGCTAATTTGGCAAATACTAAAAGCCTTCTTGTTGCGTAATATTTTGGGGTACAGGTTGTTAAAATAAGCGAAGCATACTCTGTCTGTTTAAGAGCACTAAGATCCTTTGGCAAAACTTCCATTTCTCCGGTTACAAGGTAGATAAATTGCTTTCCATCCGGTGTCTCTATGATTATCTGATCCCCATTTACAAGCTGGTCCACTCTATTAAAAGGTGCACCATAAGTTGTCCTGTGTCCGGCAATTACACATGTTCCAAGCTCACCGGGCTTAGGAGTTCCTATATAATGTCCAGGGCCTCTTTTAAGAGATGGAATGTTGGTACCTTCATATCCTACCCATGATGAATTTATTTTTGGAATTGTTATTTTAAAGGTAGCTCCTGGAATCACTTGCTGTGATTGGGCAGTCTGTCCTCCTAATGTGGTTTCGCTGGATTGGGATTGGTCTCCGGATTGAGTGGTTTGAGACTGGCTTGTATTTCCGGATTGATCGGTGACCTGGGTGTCATTTCCCGTCAGTGTATCAGTCGTTGTTGCCTGGGTGGTTGCTTGCATGGTTGTATCAAAACTAATCTGGTTTTCCCAGGAATTCATAACATCGGCTTCTCTTCTTTTCATGACAAAATTGGTATAGAAGGGGTAAACGATAATAACAATACCGATGACAATGAGGGCAATTCCTAAATATCTTAAAGTTTTGTTTTTTATACTTCTTGTTTTATCATCCAAAATTAAATTTATTTTTTTTAAAATAATATAATTATTTTATACTAAAAATGTTACAAAAAGTACAATAAATTGCTATAAAATTATAAAGAAATTATTATAAAATACTTAATATTTATACAATAAAATATGATTATAAAAAGTTATATAAAGTACTATAAAATTATTAATAAATTTATAAAATATTCTGAAATTTCACTATAAGAAATAGTAATTAAAAAATCAACTTAAAATCAGTAATTTTTAGCCCACAATAGATAAAAATTAAAAAAGTTTGACATTTGGTATATTTTTACATAAAATCAGGTCTGTAATATAAATATATAAGTCCCTGATAATATGGATATACCAAAAATAAGAAAGAAGATTAAAGATTTAAGCCTGGAGCGATTTAAGGCCGAGATGGAAATGCTAAGAGATCTTTCCAGAAAAAGGCTTCTTTATGGTTCAGTTGTAAAAAAATACAAAGCATGCGGCAAAGGTGGCTGCAAATGCACAAGAGGAGCTCTTCATGGCCCTTTCTATTATCTTACCTACAAAGAAGGTAAAAAAACTAAGATGATATTTGTTAAAAAAAATCTGTGGGAGCAAGCAATTAAGCTAAATGGCAATTACAGAAAGTGGAGAAAATTGCGAGCAGATATCTCAAAGACAGGCAAAGAAATACTTACACTTCTTGACGAGATTGAAAAAGAAAATACAGTCAGTCTTGATGATATAGAGATCACATGAGCCAAAATAATAACATATTCTGGAGACTCCACGAAAGAAATGATAAAAAAGTTGCAAAAGCAATAAGAGGGGGCAACATTGATACAATTACAGGAACCGGCTGGGGATTTTTAGACAGATTCTTCTATTTTCTCTACAGCATAAGATTTTTTAAAATAACCGATATAAGGTCATCTGGATACAGGCGAATAATGCTTCCCCTTGCTATGCTAATTACAACTTACTCAGTAAAGATTTTACTTGGAATATCATCAATGAATAAGATTCCAAATCTTCTTTTTAGAGAAGTAGCACTTCTGTCTATGATTGGTTTTACTGCAACCCAGATAAAGAACGGATCATGCCAAAGAGGTAAGAAAAAATCAATTCCAATTAATAAAAATACTCTTTCACGCATGCTATCTAGGCTTACTGTATCTGAAGTAAATACAATACTTTCTGAGACTGTAAAAGTTTTAGCATCTAAAGGATTTATCTCTGGCTCTACATTTATCCTGGATGCAACTGATATTAAAACCACGCAAAAATGCCAGGGTGCAGGCATAAAAAGGGTAAAAAAGAAAAGATATCTAAAACTAAAAAAGCAATGGATAGAGACTGAAGAACTTGTATACGGTTTTAAACTTATTGTTATATGAGAGAAAGACTCTCATATAATTGTTGCTGCCAAAGTAGTAAAGATAGCTGATCATGAATCAAAGCATACTCTGGGCTTACTTAGCCAGGCTAAAAGAAATATAGGTGCTACAAAAATATCACTTCTTCTTATTGATAACGGGTTTATGGACGGGAAAACATTATGGACAATAAAATACAAAATGAAAATAGATTTTATTGTAAGAATTAGAACCAATATGAGCCTGGCTTCTGATGCAAGAGGTTTTAGAAACTCAGTCTTTGCTACTGTAGGAGAAGATAAAGATAGAGGTCTTAAAGTATTGGGAGTGCCATCCCTTACAAGCTATGATCAGTATGGAAGCCAAGGCCATATAAAAGACAGATATAAAAAAAGTTTTAGCCCCAACTCCATAAACTGTGTAATGGTAACATGCTGGGACACAGTAAAATATGGCCCAGGCTGTGAGAAAGTATTTGCCACAAGCCTTGATGTAGACAGTCCACTAAAAATAGTAGATAACTACTGTCTTCGTAGTCTAATTGAAAACAGTCTCTTTAGAGAACTTAAACAGGGATGGAATCTTGCAAAGATTCCCATGAAGAAAAAAGCTACAGTTGTATCACACACAATACTTACTGTTATTATGTATTCACTTAATGCATGTTTTCAAACAGAACTTGGGAAAAAACTTACCAATAGAGGAATAAGAAGAATAAGAGATGAGGATATGAGTAGTATCCATAAACTTATTGTATTTTCAGGCAACTATTTTGCAATATTTGATGTGGAGGAATATGCTTTAATTGTAAGATCTCCCCCTAAAATATTTTTCAGGATAGACCCCGATGAAGCTAAAAAAAGACTGGGACTTTAAAGACTAAAATTACATTTTTTAAAGTCCTGTATATTTTGTTATCCCCAAATATTATATTAGTAACTGCTTTACCAATTGTAATTTTTAAATCTTTATTTTCACCTTTGATTTTCCCCATAAATTTTATAAATAAAATACATATTTTTATTAAATAAATAATTCTTTACGCGTACTTAGCTGTTTTTTGAGTTCTTATGCTGAAATTTCAAAAAATATTATAGAAATCCTGTTGCCTCATATAAAAATCTAAACGAAAGCTAATACGTTGCCTCATATAAAAATATATATGAAACCAATACAGATTTATAAGAATATACAGTCAGTAAAATAGATATACTACTTGTAGATATACTCGTAAGGATTTTCATCTACTATGCTATTCCTTTCCAAAGTCTTCTTTAAAGAATTTAATTTTAACAGTTTATCCTGAAGTTTTGTAATTTTTCTTTTAAGCTCACCCTCTGTGCCAATGTAAGTGAGACACTTCCCTATAAATAGTTTAAAGTAGAAAGGGAAGGAAAAACGTAAATGGAAAAGAAAGAAATCATGGTCATGAACCTTGATCAAAAAGATGAGGAAATGGAAGGAGCCCACAGGGCGACTGGAATTTCCTCATCTGACACTTCACGCAAGTATCGGGACACACCTATTGTCCCCGATACCGAGGTTACCGAGAAAGCAACCCGTAGGAGTTTCACGGCAGAATATAAACGCCGTATCCTCAGGGAGGCCGATGCCTGCAAGGAGCAAAGGCAAATAGGCGCACTTTTGCGCAGAGAAGGTCTGTATTATTCCAATTTGGATACCTGGCATCGTCAGGCAGAGCGAGGCACATTAGATGCCCTTTCATCCAAGAAGAGAGGTCCCATGCCGCGCAAGCCTGATCAATCTGTCCGTCGTATCAAAGAACAGGAAAAGGAGATCTTGAAGCTGCGGGCAAGACTAAAGAAAGCAGAACTTATCATAGAGGCTCAAAAAAAAATTACCGAGATCTTCCAGATCTCCCTCGATCAGCAGCAAGAGGAGAACTAATGACAGTGACAGATTCCCTGGCAAAAGACGTGGGCATCAAATCGGCTTGCGATGCCCTGGGCATTTCACGGTCCGGTTTTTACCGGTGGAAGAATCGGTACAAGAAACCAAAAAAGAGATATGTTCGTCCGTCGCTGGCACTGTCTCTTGAAGAACAGCAGCAAGTTCTTGATATGCTCCATGATGTAGAATTTGTTGACAGGGCGCCACAGGAGGTTTACTGCGCCCTTTTAGATGGTGGCAGCTATCTTTGTTCTGTGAGGACGATGTATAGGATTCTGGAAGCTCATAATGAAGTAAAGGAAAGGAGAAACCAGCTTCGCCATCCCGCATACGCCAAACCTGAACTGCTGGCAGAGGGCCCCAACCAGGTCTGGTCCTGGGATATCACAAAACTTAAAGGGCCGGCAAAGTGGACCTATTATTATCTCTATGTCATCATAGATATCTTCAGCCGCTATATTGTGGGCTGGATGGTAGCATCCAGGGAACAGGGGAATTCTGGCAAAGAAACTTAATTGAAGAGTCCTGCAAGAAGCAGGGCATTCAATCAAGTCAACTGGCTATCCATTCCGATAGGGGGCCCAGCATGACATCAAAACCGGTCGCTTTTCTGCTTGCTGATCTGGGGATAACCAAAAGTCTTTCCCGGCCTTATGTGAGTAATGACAATCCCTATTCGGAAGCCCAGTTTAAAACCCTTAAATACAGGCCGGAGTTTCCAGAGCGGTTCGGGTGTTACCAGGACAGCCGGTCATTCTGCCATAACTTTTTCGATTGGTACAATAATGTGCATTACCATTCCGGAATTGGGTTCCTTACGCCGGAAAATGTCCATTATGGACGGGCTGAACAAATTATCAAGAAACGTCAGGCAGTTTTAAATGATGCTTTTGCAAAACATCCAGAACGGTTCAAGGGGAAGATACCAAAACCGATGGCTTTGCCCGAGGCGGTCTGGATTAATAAACCATCACCAGAAAATAGTGATCCGGAAGTGTACACTAAATTCTTGATGGAAGTGTCTCATTTTCATTGACAATTTCCGAGCAGTCAAAAAGTTACCTAAAAATTTCTAATCAGCTTTTTCTGATCCACCACTACCGGTACTTACGGTTCTTACTGCCATGCATCTTGCTTCAATGTAATGAGCTGCCCCCAGAGTCCTCCCGGAGGGTGTAAACCCTAATACCGTTACTAAAATCAAGCTACAGCTTGCATCCCTTGCTGAAACAGAGTATATGGTACCCAAAGTGGCTCTGCTCTTATAATCCAAGTAAGTGATATTTTCCAAAATCCGTTGCTTTTTACAGTAACCTTTTATTTTTATATCATCTAAATTAAAGCTTTATCTCTTCCAGGATTCGTTACCTGCTTTGGAGACAAAATTCGTTACTTTTTTTATAGTTTTTACTGACTATAATTTCTTTACCATAGTCTTTTGATACTTTTTCTCTGAATTTATAGTAAGTGCAGATACTTTTAAATTCTTTTTAGCCATTGGCTGACAGAGCTTTTAGAAATTTTTACCTTAAATCTCTTGTTAGTAAGTTTTGCTGCCTCTTCTAATGTGCTGCCTAAATTATAATAGCTAATAGCACCAACAATTACTTTTGGTCCATATGTTTTATGCTGGAGTTTGCTATCAGCAAATCCTTTAAGACGAAAATGTATTTTTTACATGCGGCAGAACACTTATTTAAATAGGCTTTGTATAAGGCTTTCCTTATCTATTTCTAAATATTTGGATATATCACTTAAAATATTATTTAAAGTTCCGATTCTTAGTCCTTTTTGTTTTGGTATTGTTATATTATGCTCTGTTCCTTTTATATTTGATGTTAGTCTAATGTGACTTCCGGTCTGGCGGGTAACTTTATATTCATATTTTTTTAATAACTGAACTATTTTATCACTGCTAACGTCTCTTGGAATTTTCATACAGTTATTAACTCATCTTTTACCAAATGTAACCTTATTAACTTAGGTGCGTTTTCCTTACCAAAATGGCATATTACTGCATCCTTTACAGCTTCCTTTAGGGATTCCATATCTTTTGCTTCAGTGTAGATAGAATAATCTAATGATCTTGCCTCAAATCCACCTTCTTTTGATTCTTCTATAATAAATATTATTTCAGTCATATAAAATCACCATATCTAATTAAATAATAAGTTAAAACTTTATGAAGTAAATTTATCATAATTAAATTTAAAAAGAAAATCCACTGTTTCCTTAAAAATGCAAAACCCCGTACGCTTTTCGAGCAACCATCCGGAAGCCCTGTTTATGCACTTTCAGGGGCTAGTTTAAAAACTTACCAAATAATCATTGAATCTGATATCCATTGTGGAGTTTTTCTCCAGGCTGAGCAGAAATTTTTTTACCTTTTTTCCTCCTCCAAATTTACCTGGAGTACCATTACTCCTTATAACTCTATGGCATGGTACAATTAACATTATGGGATTCTTTTTTAATGTTGAGCCAGCCGCCCTCCAGGCATTTTTATAACCGGCAAGAGCGGCCAACTTCCAGTAGCTTATAGTTTTTCCGTAAGATATGGAAATAGTTGTATTCCATATTTTTTTTTGAAATTGTGTTCCCATTAAAAACTCGACTTTAAAATCCAGGTTTCTTATCTTGCCATCCAGGTACCCGTAAATTTTATTCTCAATATCTTTTGATTCTTTATTGATGAAAGAAAACCCGTCTGAACCACTGAAATTATCCTCAATCTTTTCAATATACTTCTGGAAAGCCTCCCTTTTACATCCCAGAAACAAAACTGTTATTCCGTCAGTCCTGTCTTCCCATAGACAATAAAGTACGCCTATTTTTGTTACAAATTCAGTTTTATTTACATATCTTGTCATTGACGATTAACTTAAAAACTGGCTATGCCGGTTAAACCGGATTTAGCTATTTAATTTAATGAAGTGTTCAATAGACCTGTCGTAGGTTCTCTCAGCTCTCTGGTCAAAATAGCAGGCCGGAAGCTCGCCGGATTGCTTGTGGTAAGCTATGCACTCACAGCAAATACCCTTTCTTGAGCAGGACTCATAAGTACAGTTACAACTTTCTAAATTTCTTTCTTTATTACATTCCATTTCAATGATTCCTTTCCCTAATCTTTCATTAATCAAGTTAAATTTTATTAAAATCTGGTTCTACTCTTCACTTATAGTACTTTAAAATTCAGCCGGCTTGCAGTAATCAGTATTCAATCCCTTTTCTAGCTTTTATACCCTTACTGAAAGCATGTTTTACCTCTTTCATTTCAGTTACCGTATCAGCAATATCTATTAATTTGCAGGGAGCATTTCTACCTGTTAGCACTATACAGAGTTTTACAGGCTTATTTTTTATAAGGTCAACTACATCCTCCACTTTTAAAAGCCCGTAATCAATTAGATTATTTATCTCGTCTAAAATAACCATATCGTACTTACTACTATAAATCTTCTCCCGGGCATACTTAAAAGATTCCATAGCATTATCTATCTCTTCTTTTGTAAGTTCCGGCCTGCCATTTTTAAATTTTATAAATCCTCTGCCCAGCTGTTCTATCTCAATTAGGGGTTTTAATTTTTCCATAATTTTAGCCTCACCAGTCCTGTAGTAGGGCGCTTTAATAAACTGCAGGATCAAAACTTTAAAATTATGACCTGCTGCTCTTAGAGCCAGTCCAAGCGCTGCTGTGGTCTTCCCCTTGCCGTTGCCTGTATTTATCAGTATCAGACCTTCTTTAGAATCTTTCTTACAGATATTTTGCGAGCAATTATTTTTTTTCTCTAAATCCATTTCCGGTTAACCTTTGCTAATATTTTAATTTTATTATAACCCATACCTTATGATTTTATAAAACAATTCCATATACATATTTTCTCTGAAAACATCTGCCAGCATGTTATATTGCTCCTCTTTAAAAATTCCATATGATATAGCTGCATCATTAATGTCAGTACCTCTTATACTGTTCTTTTTTCTGAGCAGTTCCAGGATGAGCTTTCTAAAAGTACAGTTATCGAAAATCCCGTGAATGTATGTGCCAAGCGCTATACTGGTGGTCTTATTTTCAAATTTTATAAATCCATCATTAAAATCAGTAATGCCATCTCCCCTGGATTTTATCTTAAAAAGTGGTATTAATTTGCCGGACTTACCCGGTACCGGTTTGGATATGCCCATATGGATCTCATATCCCCTCATAGTTTCCATCTTGCTGTTTATAAATCTCCTGCTCATCTCTTTTAAATACGAATTACAATTGAAAACATCTCCGTTGACTTCAAATTCTACCTGATAGGTACTTTTATTTTGTAAAAATTCTGTATTTATATCCATAAGGCCAATGCCATTAATGTTCCCGGCATCCGGCGATTCACTTTTAAATTTATCTGTAATCTTTTTCCCTAAAATCTGAAAACCTCCGCATATGCCAAATACCACCGTGCCCCTTTTGTATTGCTTTTTAATTTCTTCCTCTAATCCAGATCTTCTTAAATACAGAAGATCGCTTATAGTGCTTTTACTTCCGGGAATAATAATCATATGGGGCCTTAAATCTTTTAACTCCTTATTATCTCTGATATAAATCAGGCTGACATCTTTTTCTAGTTCAAAAGCATTAAAATCAGTAAAATTTGAAATATGGGGAAGATAGACTACACCAATTATTATTTTTCCGCTTTTATTATTTTCCACGGTACTACTTAAAATCAATTTTTTGTTTTCTTCCCGCTCCAAATTTACGGAATCCTCCTCTTCTATGTAAATATCTCTATAATAAGGAATAGTACCTATCACAGGGATTCTTAACTTCCGGGATATGTAATCATTGCCGGGTTTAAGAAGACTTATGTCTCCTCTAAACTTATTTACCAGTAAACCTTTTATGTATCCTCTATATTTCTTCGGAAGAAGCTTTACTGTGCCGTAAAAACTTGCAAATACGCCACCCCTATCAACATCTCCCACCAATATTACAGGGGATGCGGCAATCTCTGCTGTTCTCATATTTACAATATCATTTTTCAGCAAGTTTATTTCTGCCGGGCTGCCGGCTCCTTCTATTACTACAAAATCAAATCTTTTTTTCAAATCACTGATGATTTCTTTAATTTTATCTAAATAAAAAACCTTCTTTTTGTTATATTCAACAGCGCTCATATTTTTTACCACTTCTCCCATAAATATTATCTGCGCCCTTGAGTCGGCTACGGGTTTAATAAGTATTGGATTCATATAAACTTCAGGCTCCAGTCCACATGCTTCAGCCTGGACTACCTGCGCTCTGCCCATCTCCCCGCCTGCGGCAGTGACATATGAGTTCAGTGCCATGTTTTGTGATTTAAATGGACATACGCTGTATCCATCCTGTTTCAAAATTCTGCATATTGCAGCAACTGCAACACTCTTGCCAACATGTGAGCTTGTGCCCTGTATCATTATGGATTTTGATTTACCTTTTATCATATTATAACTATAAATGCTTGAGTACTTCATTTATTGACTTAACTACAATTGCACCGTCTTCTATTATTCTCCTGTAAAGC
>JABMRD010000099.1 GCA_013202875.1 Actinomycetota bacterium
AAGGCTATAGAACAAAAGGTTCTAGACCTTGTGATCTTTTATATAATGTAGGTGACTTTTTACCCGTTTCACCTTAAAATAATATTTAATATTTTATGCTTGGAGGAAGTTAAACTGTAAACACCAAGCTTAGATAGTACATATTACTAAAAGCTATTAATCTTTATAACTTAAAAGAAAGATTTTATACTTATAATTAGAAGTAAATTAATTTAAAAATGGTTTATTTATTTATATTTTTTATTTATTTATTCTGGATAATTTCAATTTTAGGTTATGGCAGTTTATTAAATTATTTTTTTAATTCTGCCAGAATCAGCGAAATTAATGATTTTAAGAATATAAAATTAGCTGTTTTTGATATTAAATGATTAAAGATAAAAAAGTAAACGCACGTATTACAAAAGGGAAAATCAATAATTTTTTAGAATCTAAATGGCTTATTTGGATAATAGTAATTATAGGGATAACAGCCAGGCTACACCAATACTTATTAAACCACACTTTATGGCTTGACGAAGCTTTTATTGCTATTAATGTTATTAAAAGCAATTTTAAAGAATTGCTTCTTCCTCTTAAGTATTACAGCCAGTCTGCACCGGTATTATTTTTGGAATCAACAAAACTGATAACAAAAATCTATAATAACAGCGAATTTGCTTTCAGGTTGCTGCCATTACTTGCCGGCATTGGCTCTGTCATAGTTGCTTATTTTTTAGGCAAGAAGTTTTTAAATAAAAAAGCTTTAATTGTGTTTTTAACTCTGATAGCTTTTTCCCGTTACGGGATTTATTATTCTGCTGAACTTAAACAATATTCAATAGAATTTCTTGCAACTATATTAATCCTGATTGTCGTTATCAACGCTTATAACTCAAATTATAATTTAAGGTCATCTTTGATTGCACTAACAGCGGGAGCAATACTTATATTTTGCTCCTATTCATCAATATTCATTATTTTAGGAGTAAGTGCAGCGTTAATAATCGGAATATTTCTTAAAAAGAAAGAAATCAAAAACAAAAATATCTTATTTCTGGTTTTAACCATAATATGTTGGCTGATAGCTTTTTTAGTTAATTACTTATTTTTTATTAAAGGTTCTCCAACATCCGCTTATAATACTTATTGGGCAGGTCTTAGTGCTTTTCCGCCAAATCTACCTAAAAGTATAGCTGATTTTTTATGGTTTCCTAAGACATTTTTAAATCTTATTAAAGATCCTTTAGGGCTTGCGTTTCACATCAGCAATATAAATAAAATTCCATATTTTATAATAGTTATACAATATTTTGTTGTAATAATCTTTTTTATTACGGGTACCATAAGCCTTATAAAATCAAAAAGCTGGTTTAAATTATCACTTATTTATTTTCCTGTATTTGTTTTATTTATTGCCTCTTTATCAGGATTTTATCCTTTATACGGTAGGCTTGAATTATTTATCGTGCCCCTTGGCTATTTATTAATTGTTGAAGGGGTGTATTTTTCAACTAAAATGTCAAATAAGACCTGGAAGATATTAGGATTTATATTATTGGCAATTTTATTTGCTTTTCCTATTTTTTTTGAAGCTTATAATATTATAAATCCAAAAGTCAGACATGAAACAAAACCTGCAATTGAATACGTCATAAAAAATTCAAAATCTGGCGATAAAGTATTAATATATCCTTCTGAAGAGCCGGTCTTTTTATATTATACTAATTATTATTTTTCTGAATCTGGCAATTTCATTAAACTGGAAAAAAATTATTCCAAAGAAAATGAACAGTATTACGAGGATATTTTTGCTTCTCTAAAAAATAACAGGATCTGGATAGTTTTCCCATTTGGCACAAGTGAAGAAAAGGATGTTTTAAAAGTTATCAGCGGTTTCCAAATTAAATCAGATGAGTTTAAAAGCACAGCAAGTATTTATCTCTTTAATCCAAATTAATTTTATCTCTTAAATGAATCAGTTGGGGTCTAGCCATCGCATTCTGAATTTAAAAAAATTATAGTTTAATTTTTATTTATTGTTATTAAAATGATTATTATATAAAATTTATTAAAACGCTTTTAACATTCTTATATTTATTCTTAATGGTAAATATTTGTTTAAAACTTAAAAATAACAAGCTTTTCTGGATTACAATAATAATCTTTATCTTTGCTTTTCTACTTTTTAGACCATATGCATTACAAAGTGGACGTCTATTCTATGGAGGCGATGACGAAATGTATTTTGCTCATGCGACTTCTTTAATTTTTTTAGAGTTTCCTGAATATAACAAAGAATATTGGACAGGACCTGGACCTTATCCAATGGCGAGCATAGGTCCTGCATTAATGGCATTGCCATTTGTTTTTACTTTTTCTTTAATAGATAGAATTGCTGATAATGAAATTATCAGAGAAAGGAACAGTGAAAGCATTGGGAATAGCTGGGCATTATTTGGATTTGTTATTTCAACTATTTTTTATTTTTATTTAGGAATTCTATTATTATATTTAGGATTAAGTTATTTTTTTAATAATAGGATATCTTTTTTAACTATATTATTTATGATTTTATTTCAATATTTTCCATTATATGCTTTTAGAAGACCTGTTTTTTCACATATCTATGAATTCTTTTTACAAAGTGCTTTAATTTTTATATTTTTGAAATTATATAAAGAAAAATTTTCAATAATTAGTTTTAAAATAACTATACTTATAGGCGTATTGATAGGATTAATTCCTTTAGTAAGATATGGCAATATCTTTATTGCAATTACATGGCAAATAATTTTTTATATTGCCTATAAAAAATTTACTAATAAAAAATGGCTGAAGGGATTAATAATTGTTACCGCAATTGCAATTGCACTTATAGCCTTATTTAAAATATACCCTACAATTTATTATGGGTATGAAGCATATTCTGATAATATTAAAAATTATCTTTTAACTATAAAAAGCCCTTTATTTTATTTAAAAAGAATGTTTCATATATTTTTTTGGATGGATTGGGGATTAATTTATACGGCACCTTTTTTAGTAATTAGCCTGTGTGCGGTTTTTTTTATAAGGAAAGAAATAGGTTTTTATATTAAATTAATGCTAATTCCTATTATCTTTAATCTATATGGAACGATTATGTGGGGAACTCAAGGTGGATGGTATGGTTATAGATATATAGTGTTCTCCTTAATACCAATATTAATCTTTCCATTTGCATATTTTTTAAATAATATATTTACTCATAAAAAATATAAATTATATATAATATTGCTTTCATTGATAGCAATATTTCCTATATTGTCAATGCTGTTATTTGAGGGTAATAATACTAATTTAACTTTGAAAATTATCAAACAGTATTTTGAAATTACTGATTGGGGTAATAATTTCTATCAAGTAGAAATTTATAAAACTTTAATACAAAATCCTATAGGTTTTTTTATTTCTATTTTTAAAGGAGGACCGTTATATCTAATCTACTTAACAGCTCAAATTTTTCATTTAAATAAATTTTTACCTTTTATTGTTTTGGAAAAGTATCCTGTTTTTAATATCAGGATACTTATTAAGACAATTATTATTTATATTTTTCCGTTTGTTTTATATTTTTTATATATTTTAATAACGCAATTAAAAAATAAGAAATTATCAAAAAAAATCTAAAAATTTATGATAATTTGCAATAATAAAATAAGGACTCATCAGTTGGTTTTAACTTAGGTGACTTTGTGTCCGGCTTTTGAAGTTGATACCAAATAAGTTCTTATGTAAGATATCATTATGATTAAAAAAATATTTAAATTACTAACCAAACAAGAGCGCAAACGTATCTATATGCTTTTTGGAGCCATGGTGATTTCTGGAATTATTGAAGTTGCAGGGGTTGCTTCAATTTTACCTTTTCTGTCTTTGATTTCAAATCCAGGTCTTATTCAAAGTAATAGGTATCTTAAATGGCTTTACACATTATTAAATTTTCAAAGCAACAATAGGTTTCTTATTTTAGTAGGGGCTATAGTTTTAGTTATTTTAATTGTAAGTAATGCTTTGGCCTTATTAATGAGATGGGCACTATCGCGGTTTACCCTTATGAGAACCCATACTATCTCAAGGAGCCTTTTAATTAATTATTTATACCAGCCATACATATTTTTTCTAAACCATAATACCTCTACGCTTGGAAAAGATATTCTTTTTGAAGTAGGGGAGGTTGTAGGGGGAGTTATCCTCCCCCTACTTGATATTTTTTCACGGGGGATTGTGGCTCTTTTTATTTTTGCTATGCTTTTAGCAGTTAATCCGCTTCTGGCACTTTCTCTAATAGTTGTCTTAGGTGGTGCTAATTTATTTATCTATATAACTGTGAAACAGAAACTCTATAATATAGGTAAGAAGATTTATGATGCTAATACTGAGCGATATAAAGCATTAGATGAAGCCTTTGGCGATATAAAGCTGATTAAATTAAGGGGATGTGAGAATTATTTTGTAAACAGTTATTCAAAACCTTCGGTTGAGATTGCAAAAATTAGTGCAACAAACACAATAGTTACGCAAGCTCCACGCTATATAATGGAAATAATTGTATTCGGAGGGATTATTATTGTTGTACTTTATTTATTAGCAACAAGGAAAGGATTTCAGGATTTTTTACCCCTAGTTGGGCTATATGCTTTTGCTATATTACGCTTAATGCCTTCCCTGCAGGCAATTTTTGCTTCTGCTACACAGATACGTTTTAGCACTAAGTCAATTGATTCTCTTTATGAAACTATGCGTTCTTTTAATAATGAGCAGCATCTATCTTCTACTGATAATGAAAAAATAGAGCGGCTTTTATTAAAAAAAGAATTCAGACTTGAAAGCGTTACATTTAGTTATCCAAAAACACATGAGCCTGTTATAAAAGACTTAAATCTAAAAGCTGCTGTTAATTCTTCTGTCGCACTTGTGGGTGTTACGGGTGCCGGTAAGACTACTATTGCCAATATTATTTTAGGGCTGCTTAAACCGGATACGGGCAGGATACTTGTAGACGGGATAGAGATTACTGATGAGAATTTATCAAACTGGCAGCGCAATCTCGGATATATTCCTCAGGATATTTATCTTCAGGATGATACTGTAGCTCGAAATATAGCATTTGGCATACCTGATGATATTATAGATTTGGACGTCGTAGGACATGTTGCAAAAATTGCAAATATTCATAATTTCATAGTTGAGCAGCTACCTGAAGGATATCAGACAATTGTTGGAGAGCGGGGAGTGAGGCTAAGCGGAGGTCAGAGGCAGCGAATAGGTATTGCCAGAGCGCTTTATAACAACCCGGGCGTACTTGTCCTTGATGAGGCTACCAGTGCCCTGGATGGAGCTACTGAGAGAGAAGTTTTTACAGCAATTCAAAATATTGCTAAAACCAAAACACTTATAATAATTGCCCACCGCCTTACAACTATTAAGGAATGTGATGTCATATATGTTCTAAAGAATGGAAGCATTACTGGAATAGGTAAATACGATGAGCTAATTGAGACAAATGAGAATTTTAGAAAGATTGCAGGTGTAAAATCACAGGAAGTAAAGAAGTAAAAGTAGTATAATAATCACATTTACAAATCATTAATATGAATTTTTATAAAGTATTTATATATTAAGAGGTTAAGATGGATACAAAATCAGCCGGTAAAATACAAAATCTTAATGAGCTTGCAAAAATAATATCGAACTTAAAAATAACTAATAAAAAGATTGTGCACTGCCACGGTATTTTTGATCTTGTGCATTTAGGACATATACGACATTTCAATCTGGCTAAAAAAGAGGGAGATGTTCTTGTAGTTACTCTTACAAGGGATAAATATGTAAAAAGGGGCCCCGGTCGTCCGATATTTAACGAAAATCTAAGAGCTGAAATGCTGGCATCTATATCAATTATTGATTACGTGGCAATAATTGATTTCCCAACCGCTGTTGAAGCTATAAAAATCCTTAAACCTGATTTTTATGTTAAAGGCTCTGATTATAAAGACAAATCAAAAGATGTTACCGGAATGATTAATGACGAAGAAGAAGCTGTCAGTTCAATTGGGGGAAAACTGATTTTTACTGATGATATAACTTTCAGCTCTTCGAACCTTATAAATAATTTCCTGGATGTCTATCCACCGGAGATCTCCAGCTATCTTAAATCAATAAGAGAAAAATATACCATTGATGATATATCCGATAAAATAAATTCATTAAAAAAATTAAAAGTAATAGTAATAGGAGACTCAATAATTGACCAGTATCATTACTGTACTCCAATGGGGAAATCATCCAAGGAACATCTTGTTGCAAATTTATACGACTCTGAAGAAACTTTTGCAGGGGGCAGTCTTGCTACGGCAAACCATATCGCTAATATCTGCGAAAAAGTTGATTTGCTCACAGTTTTAGGCAGTAAAAATTCATACAAGGACTTTATTTCAGAAAAATTAAATTCTAATGTTGTCCCCATATATTTTGTCTGGCCCAATGGAGAAACTGTTGTAAAAAGAAGATTTGTCAGTAAAGATTTAAATACAAAATTATTTGAGATATGTTATTTAAAAAGGGAAGATATACCAGAAAGTGTAGAAGAAAAGATACTGGATAGGTTAGATAAAACCATAAAGAATTATGATTTGGTTGTTGTTAATGATTTTGGACATGGCTTACTGACTAAAAACATAATTAAATTAATATGTGAAAAATCAAATTATCTTGCTTTAAATGTCCAGACAAATAGCGCTAATATAGGATTTAACATGGTTACAAAATATCCCAGGGCAAATTTTGTCTGTATAGATGATTTAGAACTTAGGCTTGCAACCCATGACAGGGTTAGTGATCTTAAAATGCTGGAAAAGAAAACATTTGAGCTTCTAAATTGCGAGTACATAATTGCTACAAGAGGGTCGTCAGGTTCTTTAGGGTATTCAACAAAGGAAGGATTTCATGAAAGCCCTACTTTTTCATATAAAGTAGTTGATGCTATAGGAGCCGGAGATGCTTTTTTTTCTTACGTATCACCTTGCATTGCAGGTGGATTTGATTTAGATTTGACATCTTTTATAGGTAATGCTGTAGGAACTCTTGCGACACAGATTATTTGCAATAGGGAACCGGTAAGATATGCTGATTTAATGAAATTTATTACAAGGTTATTAAAATGAAAGAAATAGTAAAGAAATATTTTGAAGAAATAGTAAAAAATTTATCCGGCATTGCTGCTACTGATTCTGAAAATAAAAAAAGTGATTTCAATCAGGCAATCGCAGATGCAATTGCTTTGATTAATAAATGTTCAGATTCAGGCAAAAAAATTATGTTTATTGGGAATGGGGCAAGTGCTGCTATTTCAAGCCATATGGCAACTGATTTTTGGAAAAACGGTGGAATAAAAGCAATTGCTTTTAATGATAGTTCTCTTTTGACTTGCATTAGCAATGATTATGGCTATCAATATGTTTTTGAAAAACCAGTAGAAATGTTTGCCGAAAAAGGAGACATTTTGATTGCCATAAGCAGTTCCGGAAGGTCCGAAAACATTATAAAAGGGGCCAAAATGGCTCTTTTCAAAGGCTGTATACTGATAACATTATCAGGATTTGAAAAGGAAAACCCGCTTCGTTTATTAGGCCATATTAATTTTTATGTTCCAAGTTCATTATATGGTCCGGTTGAAATTATTCATCAGGCAATTTGTCATTCTATCATTGATGTTATTATCGAAACAAAAAAGTTAAATTAGGAGTTTTATGTCGGAAAAATTCGCAGTAATTGGTAGCAATTCTTTTTCAGGATCAAATTTTATTGATTATCTTTTAAATAATGATATTGAAGTTACAGGAATAAGCAGGTCATCTGAGCCTGATCCAGTTTTTCTTCCGTACAAAAAAAATAACAATATTCCTTTATTTAAGTTTTATCAATTAGATTTAAATAAGGATTTAGAAAAAATTGTTAATTTAATAAATGAAATAAAACCGGATTATATTGTAAATTTTGCTGCTCAGGGAATGGTTGCAGAAAGCTGGCAGCAACCTGAACACTGGTTTCAGACAAATACTCTTTCCAGTGTAATGCTTCATGATCAACTTAGAAAATGCAACTTCTTAAAGAAGTATGTTCATGTTTCTACCCCTGAAGTTTACGGCAGTTGCGAAGGTCTAGTTAAAGAAAATATAATTTATAATCCAAGTACCCCATATGCAGTTTCACGCGCAGCTGCTGACATGAGTCTCATGAGTTTTTATAAAAACTATGGATTTCCGGTTGTTTTTACAAGGTCAGCAAATGTATTTGGACCTTGCCAACAGCTTTATAGGATAATTCCAAGAACCATTTTATTTTTTCTTTTAAAGAAAAAACTCCAGTTGCATGGCGGCGGTCATTCAGCGAGATCTTTTATCCACATTAAAGATGTTGCTGATGGGACTTTGAAAGCAGCAAGACTGGCAAATCCACCCGAAATATTTCATTTTGCAACATCAAAAAATATATCCATCAGATCTCTTGTTGAAATGATTGCCAAACAACTAAATATATCATTTGAAGATTATGTGGAAGTTGTTGATGAAAGACCGGGAAAAGATGCGGCATATTTATTAGATAATGCAAAGGCAAAAGAGATTTTAGGTTGGTGCGATAAGATAACTCTTGAGCAAGGCATAGAAGAAACTATAAGATGGATAAGGGATAACCTTGAAATACTGAAAAAACAAAACTTTGATTATATTCATAAAGTATAAGGAGAATTGAAATGCATGTTTTACTGACCGGAGGTTGCGGATATATCGGAACACTTCTTACTGCCAGATTATTAGAAGAAGGACATAAAGTTACGGTAGTTGATATTATGTGGTTTGGTAATTACTTACCGAAAAATAAAAATCTTACGGTAATAAAGCAAGACATAAGGAATATTTCTAATATTCCGATGGATGGCGTAGATACGGTAATTCATCTGGCAAATGTAGCAAATGATCCTTGCGGAGAATTAAACTCGAAACTGGCTTGGGAGGTCAATGTTCTTGCAACTATGCAATTAGTAGAAAAAGCAATTCAAAATAAAGTTAAACTGTTTATTTATGCAAGTTCAGGAAGCGTATATGGAGTAAAAGAAGAAGCAGATGTCACGGAAGATTTATCATTAGTTCCAATTTCAGATTACAATAAAACAAAAATGATAAGTGAGCGGGTTCTTTTGAGTTATAAAGATTTAATAAATATTCTTTGTGTACGGCCTGCTACAGTCTGCGGGTATTCTCCAAGAATGAGGCTCGATCTTTCGGTTAACATGTTAACATTTCAGGCTTTGAGCAGGAAAAAAATCACAGTTTTTGGTGGAAGTCAGACAAGGCCCAATATCCATATCAAAGATATGGTAGAGGTATATATGCATTTTTTAAAAAAGGGAGAAGAGCTGGAAGGTATATATAATGCAGGATTTGAAAATATATCAATAATGGATATTGCAGAAGAAGTTGCGAAAATTGTTCCTGCAGAAATAATTATTACTGAATCAAATGATCCGCGCTCATATAATTTAAGCTCTAATAAACTCCTTGCAACGGGGTTTAGCCCTAAATACTCTGTTCTGGATGGTATAAGAGATGTTATAGAAGCGTATGGAGACGGTAAAATTAAAGGTGAAGATAATTGTTACAATATAAAAACAATGGAAAAGCTTAAAAACTTGTGCTAAGGGAGAAAATTTTGATGGGGCAGGAAATAGATTTATTGGCAAATTATCCTAAAACAAAAAGAAATATTGAAGAAAGAGGCTCTTCAAAGACTGAAGAAGTACGGGCAGTAGCCAGGCAATTTGGAAAAGATTTTTTTGATGGAGATAGAAAATATGGCTATGGTGGCTATAATTATAATCTGCGCTTTTGGCAGCCTGTTATACCTACGTTTCAAAAATATTTTGGTCTATCTTCAAAAAGTTCAGTCCTCGATGTAGGCTGCGGTAAGGGATTTATGATGCATGATATGGCTTTATTGATTCCAGGCATTAAAGTTAAAGGAATAGACATTTCAGAATATGCCATAGAAAATGCAATTGAAGATATGAAACCTCATGTTCAGGTTGCTAATGCGAAAGAACTTCCTTTTAACGACAAATCGTTTGATGTGGTTATATCGATTAATACCGTTCACAATTTAGAAAAAGAAGATTGTGCGCAGGCGCTTCGGGAAATTGAAAGAGTTAGTAAAGAAAAAAGCTTTATTACTGTCGATGCCTATAGAAATGAAAAAGAAAAAGAGCTCATGTATGCCTGGAATTTGACGGCAAAAACAATAATGCAGGTTGATGAATGGATAAAGTTTTTTAACGATATTGGTTATACGGGTGATTATTACTGGTTTATGCCGTAAAGCTATAAAAAAGGGTTTAAAGTGTCAGTTGAAATAGAACTATTAAAAAAGATGAAGAGAATTCGAATGGTTGAGGAAACAATAGCCAGGCGCTATTCTGAATGGAAAATGAGATGTCCCACACATTTATGCACAGGGCAGGAAGCTGTTGCTGCTGCAGTTGGGCAGGTATTAAAGAAAGATGATTTTGTTTTAAGTACACATAGAGCTCATGGGCATTATCTTTCAAAAGGTGGAAACCTAAGTGGGATGATAGCTGAAATTTATGGTAAAGAAACAGGCTGTTCACGCGGGAAAGGCGGGTCAATGCATTTAATTGATTTAGATGTCAATTTTATGGGAAGCACCGCTATTGTTGGAGGAACAATACCTTTAGGTGTCGGGTTGGGGCTTTCAATAAAACTAAAAAAGACTGATCAGATAAGCTGTGTTTTTTTCGGGGATGCTGCAGTTGAAGAGGGAGTTTTTTATGAATCAGTAAATTTCGCTGTTTTAAAGAAACTGCCAGTTCTTTTTATCTGTGAAAATAATTTTTATTCAGTTTATTCACCTCTTAAAGTAAGACAGCCTGAGGGAAGAGAAATATATAAATTAGCTCAGGCTATAGGCTGTCAAAGTGAGCAGGGTGATGGAAATAATGTTTTAGAGATGTATAATAAAGTTAGTTCTGCAGTTAATTCTATGAGAAATGGCGGAGGTCCTTACTTTTTTGAATTTAAGACGTATAGGTGGCGAGAGCATTGTGGACATAATTATGATAATGATTTGGGTTACAGAACACAGGAAGAGTATAATTTCTGGAAAGAAAGGGATCCTGTAAGTATTTTTGAAACTTTTCTGATTAAAGAGTCCGTAATTACAAAAAATGAAATAAATAAAATAGAAATTAATATTCAAAATGAATTAGATCTGGCTTTTAAATTTGCCGAAGATTCTGATTTTCCTAAAGATGATGAAGCATTTAAGGATATTTATGCAAAATGATAAAAAACGCAAATTGAATTATGCCCAAGCAATAAACGAGGCCATGTTCTGCGCGATGGAACAGGACGAATCCGTAATTTGCTTCGGATTAGGTGTGGATGATCCAAAAAGGATATTTGGGACAACATCAGGATTAAAAGAAAGATTTGGACCGGAACGTGTATTTGATATGCCTACGTCTGAAAATGCTATGACTGGAGTTGGTATAGGAGCCTCTTTTAATGGTATAAGGCCGGTAATGACTCATCAGCGGTTAGATTTTTTTCTATTGGCTATGGACCAGCTTGTAAATAATGCAGCCAAATGGCACTATATGTTTGGAGGAAAAACTTCCGTCCCTATAGTTATCCGTTTGCTAATAGGACGTGGATGGGGGCAGGGTCCGACACATTCCCAGAGTTTGCAGTCCTGGTTTGCACATATACCAGGGCTAAAAGTAGTTATGCCTGCAACAGCCAGTGACGCTAAAGGGCTTTTGCTTTCCAGCATTTTTGACAATAATCCGGTTATATTTATTGAACACCGATGGCTTCATAATCTTGAAGGCGATGTTCCGGCAGTGGACTATAGGATACCTTTGGGAAAAGCGCAAAGACTAAGAATGGGTGAGGATATTTCAATTATTTCCAATTCTTATATGACAATTGAAGCCTTACATGCAATAGAAGTACTATTAGAAAATGGGGTTAATTGCGACCTTATTGATTTAAGAACTGTAAGTCCGATAGATTGGGAAATGGTTTATTCTTCTGTTAAAAAGACAGGTAGAGTTCTTGTTCTGGATACCAGTGTTTCAACATGTTCAGTTGCCAGCGAGATAGTAGCACGTGTTAGTATGGAATGCTTTAATGATCTGAAGTGCGCGCCAGCTAGATTAGCATTAGATGATTGTCCGACTCCTACAAGTTCGGCGCTAACAAAGAAATTTTACATGGGAGCGGAGGATATAATTGTATCAGTCGGTAAAATGCTGGGTAAAAAGATAGACATTAGCAAGATATCTATGCAAAAAGCTTTTCCACATGATGTTCCGGGTGATTGGTTTAAAGGACCTTTTTAAAAAATGAAAAAAGTAGTAGTTATCATTTCAATTACAAGCGATATAGGAATAGCATTGGCAAAAAAATACATCCAGATGGATTATAAGGTCATTGGAACTTATCGCTCATCTAAGTTATTGAGCGAACTGGAAAATCTTAATAACTTAAAATTATACCATTGCGATATTGGGAATAGGGATAATATAAAAAATTTTATTGAAAAATTTGCAGAAGCGGGTCTTAATTGGGATTTGTTTATTTCTTGTGCTGGAATGCAAGATCCTATCGGCTCATTTTTTAGCTGTGATTTTGATGAATGGAGCGATTCCATTCATATAAATGCAATTGAGCAGCTCAGGATATTACATGCATTGTATAATTATAAGAATCCAAAGTTAATTCCGGGTGTTGTATATTTTGCAGGGGGAGGAACAAATAATGCTGTTTATAACTATTCAGCTTATACTGCATCAAAAATATTGCTTATAAAAATGTGTGAACTTCTTGATTTTGAGAATAAGGACATGAATATATTTATTATAGGCCCGGGTTGGGTAAAAACGAAGATTCATTTACAAACGCTTGAAGCCGGAGACAGAGCTGGTGACAACTATCAGAAAACAAAGAAATTTATTGATGATGGAGAAGGAACTGGTATGGAGGACATATTCGAATGCATTGAGTGGCTTATAAAACAAGGTAAAAAAATATCAAGCGGAAGAAATTTTTCAGTTGTCGATGATAGTTGGAAAGGACCTGAATCAAAAAATTTGGTTAAAGAACTTGGTGATGATTATAATATGTATAAATTAAGAAGATATAAAAACGAATGGAGAAAAAAATAAAAAGACAAAAATTGCAGGGTAAAGCATATTTTGAAGGAACAGAGTATCAGTTTATTGAGTCATTAAAATTAGGCCCATGGACTTCATACAGTATGATTCACGATCCAAAACATATGTGTTTTGTTTTATCAAGATATAAATTTGTTTCAAAAATGATTTCCGGTAAAAAGAAGATACTTGAAATTGGATGCGGGGATGGATTTGGGTTTCCTATTATTGCACAAGTGGCGGATGAAGTGCATGGTGTAGATAGGGATGATCGGCTCTTGCAGGGAAACATGGAAAGGCTTAATTTTTTAAAAGATAAAGTTAAATTCTTTAATTTGGATTTAGTGCAAAAAGCTCCTGAAGAAAAATATGATGCCATATTTTCTATAGATGTTATTGAGCATCTTGAACCTAAAGACGAAAAAAAATTTCTTGAAAATTCCATTAAAGGACTTAAGGATGATGGAATATACATAATAGGTACTCCAAATATATCGGCAAATCAATATGCTACTGATAGAAGCAGAGTTCAGCATATCAATCTTAAGAGCCACGAGGATTTAAGAGCAATACTGAATAAATATTTTGTAAATGGATTTATTTTTTCAATGAATGATGAAGTTATTCACACAGGGTATTATCCCATGGCGCAATATTTATTTGCTATGGGGGTGGGTGTTTTAAATAAAAAATGAGTTTAATGGGTATATAAACCATATTTTTAGTAAACTAAAAAACAGCAGCTTATTAGGAAAAATAATGTTATGAAATTATCAGATTATGTAATTAAATTTTTATCTGAACAAAAGATAGGACATATTTTTGTAATAAATGGCGGAGCAGCTGCTCATTTAATTGATTCAATTGCTAAAAATTTAAAAATTAAATACATATGTACCCAGCATGAACAATCTGCGGCTATGGCGGCTGATGCATATGCGCGGGTTTCCAATAATTTGGGTGCAGCTATTGCAACATCCGGGCCAGGTGCAACTAATCTAATTACAGGAATATGTTGTGCATATTATGATTCGATTCCTGTAATATATATCACTGGACAGGTAGCTACATTCAGGCTGAAGAAAGATTTAAAAGTTAGGCAATTAGGTTTTCAGGAAACCGATATTGTCAGCATGTGCAATTCAATAACAAAATATTCTGTTTTGATAACTGACCCAAGGGATATTAGATATGAATTGGAAAAAGCAGTTTATATTGCCAAAACCGGCAGACCTGGCCCGGTACTTATAGATATTCCTGATAATATACAAAGAGAAATTATTGAACCTGAGAAGTTAAAAGCATTTTTGCCCATGCTGGTTAAAAAAAACACAAATGGACTGAAAAAGGATATTGATCGATGCTTAAGGTTAATAAGTAATGCTAAAAGGCCTGTTGTAATATTGGGTGCTGGAGTTAAATTATCCGGTGCTGAAAAATTAGCGGTAAAATTCATTGAAAAATTAAAATTTCCCGTTTCATTAACATGGGCAGCAATGGATATGTTTCCTAATGATTACTCTCTTCTGGTTGGTGGATTCGGGTTAAATGGTCAGAGATATGGGAATTATACAGTTCAGAATTCAGATTTAATTATCTCGATTGGTTCAAGGCTTGATACTCATGCTACAGGCAGCCCATTATCAAGTTTTGCTCGAGAGGCAAAAAAAATAATAGTAGATATTGATGCATCTGAACTAGAAAAATTCAATAAGTATAAGATGCCGGTTAATATTCTTATAAGGGCCGATGCTAAGGAATTTCTTGAGCTTATAGTAAATAAAATAAAAGTAATCAATACTCAAAATATTTCAGACTGGATGAAAAGGATCGAGAACTGGAAAGCAAAATATCAAGTCTGTCCTCATGATTACTTTAGGCAAAAGCAAAAAGTAAACCCCTATGTTTTTTTAGATGTGCTTTCGAAAGAATCAGCTGATGGAGACATAATTATTGCAGATACAGGAAATAATTTAGCTCAGGTATTTCAGGGATATAAAGTAAAAAATAAGCAGAAAGTATTCAGCGCTTTTAACAATGCTCCCATGGGCTATTCTTTACCTGCAAGTATTGGAGCATATTTTTCAAATAAGAAAAAAAATAATAATATAATTTGTATTACCGGAGACGGTGGAATTCAAATGAATATCCAGGAACTTGCAACTATTGTTAAGCATAAAATCCCTATAAAGATATTTGTTTTTAATAATAAGGGATACGGTATGATTAAGCAAACTCAGGATGATTGGCTTAATTCAAGTTATGAAGCTTCCTGTGTTAATAAAGGTGTGGCTATTCCGGATTTTGTAAGTATTGCCAGGGCTTACGGATTAAAAGCACTCTCAATTAAACATAATTCAGAGCTTAAAAGTAATGTGAGATTTATACTGGATTCTAAAGAACCTGTTCTTTGTAATTTAGAATTAAAATCCGGGCAAAAGAATATACCAATGCTAAAATATGGAAGACCCATTGAAGACCAAAACCCGCTTCTGGATAGGGAAGAATTTTTAAAGAATATGATTATAAAACCATTACCGCAGTCATTAAAGATAGACAATGATTGTAAGTAAATCATTAGAAAAGATAAAAAGGTGTCTATGAAAACAAAAGCAGCAGTACTGTACGAACAAAATCAACCGCTAGTAATTGAAGAAATTACTATACCAGAACCCATGGAGGGACAGGTTTTAGTAAAAATAATTGCCTCTGGAATATGTCGAACTCAAATTAATGAAATTAAAGGAGAAAAAGGTCCTGATAAATTTTTGCCGCACACTATAGGGCATGAAGGAGCTGGTATTGTTCAGAGAGTTGGGAGAAAAGTTAAAAAGGTAAAAGCCGGTGATCATGTTGTATTAACATGGATAAAAGGAATCGGCTTGGATATTTCATCTTCAAAATATGAAAATAATAAAGGGGTTGCAATAAACTCCGGTGCAATTTCAACTTTTATGGAGTATGCTATTATATCTGAAAATCGACTGGTAGTTATACCTGATGAAATGCCTTTTAATGAAGCTGCTCTTCTTGGTTGTGCTATACCTACAGGGGCAGGTATTATTAAAAATAGCATAAATCTAAATAAAGAAAAATCTATTTCTATATTTGGAATTGGCGGAATTGGTGCGAGTGCATTGCTTTATGCTTCTTCTATCGGGTGTTCAAAAATAATTGCAGTAGATGTTAATGAAAAAAAACTTAAATTTGCAATGGATATAGGTGCTACACAAACAATAAACTCAAAAACAGAAAACGTAATTTCAAGAATAAAAGAAATTACAGATAATAATGGCACAGACTATGCAGTTGAATGTTCAGGTAAAAAAGAAGCCATGGAAGCAGCATTCGCTTCAATAAATAATAAAGGAACTGCAGTTATAGCAGGTAACTTAAAATATGGTGAGAAAATATCAATAAATCCTTTTGACCTTATTTTAGGTAAGAAAATAATAGGGACCTGGGGTGGTGAGACAAAACCTGATACAGATATACCACTATATGCAAAAATGTTTTTATCGGGCAGGTTAAAATTGGGTAAACTAATAACCCATAAATTTAATCTTGAAGAAATAAATGAGGCAATAAACCTTATCGAAAAAGGTGAGGTAGTAAGAGCTATAATTGAGCTATAAGGAGAACATTTAAAAAAAATGAAAAGTATTTTTAGAAAAATTAGAAAACATAAGAGAGAAAAAAATATAGTTAAGCATGGCTTAAGATTTTTGTTATATTTACTAAGACCTTTTATCGTTAAGTGTAATTTAATATTTGTGTTTAATCTATTAATACTGCTTATCTCTTCAGCTAAATATGGTAAAAAACGTATACTTGGAATTTATGATTTTAAAACTCTTCCGTGGTCAGTCGGAGACCCGTTGCTATTTATTGAGAAATTGAGTATTTTAAAAATTATACACAAAGCGGGCATGATAGATATTTGTGTGATATATGACAAGAAAAATCCTTCTGGTATTCGTAGAGAACCCAATATAAATGCAAATAATGCGCAGGATTATATGGTAGATTTTTTGCCATTGTTTAATACATGTCCATATTTAGGTTCTGTTTTCCAATTTAATTCTCGTAAAGAATTCAATATTTTTTTAAAAAATAACATTCATAGATATGATTTATATCCTTCTTTAAGACAGCATTTGGCTGAAAGCTATAATTTTGACGGAATTGTTTTCATGAAAAAATTTGAAGATTTCTTCAATAAGTACGGTTATATTCCTCACTTAAGAATTGGAGAAAGAGACAGCTCTTGGGCTTACTGGTTTTATCAGAATTATTTGCCTAAGGATACAGTTCCGGTGGTTTTATCCCTTAGGAGACCACTAAGCATGATATCTCGTGTGCGAAATGCTGACCCAAAAGTATGGTTAGCTTTTATAGATAAGTGTAAAGAGGTTTATAAGGATGTAGCCTTTGTAATTGTAGGACTAAGAGTAGAAGTATTCAAGGGTTTAAGAGAAAGATCCAATGTTGTTATAGCAAAAGATTATGGAACTTCCATAATACAAGATTTAGCTCTTATAAGATCATCTTATTTCTACTTGGGTACAGTTTCCGGTCCTAGTACAATAGCACTGTTTAGCGGTCTCCCGTATTTGATGTTTCAATTGCCGAAAATTGAAAAATATGTTTTATCTGAAGGAAAGAATTTTTCTTTTGCCACAGAAAACCAAAAATTGTTTGGTACTAATGTCCCAGTAACGCCAGAGTTGCTTTATAGTGAGTTTAGCAAACTTTATGAGAGACTTGATAGAAATAAATGGAAAGAAGAAGCAATTAAAAACGCCAGCAGAAAGAAGGAGATGCCCTCTACCGATATTTAAAATAATAAATATTTTGCCTTTTAAACAATTGATATTAGCTATGTTAATTTTCTCCAATCATTTTTATATATTTTAAAATAAAAAAGCCCTGTTTCAAAAAGTTTAGACAAACAAGATTAAGCTTGTGTTAATCTAAAAGTAGCTTTTTTTTCAGTTGAATAATACTCCACTTAGATTAATATTTCTATTGAATAAAAAAAATAATTATTTAAATTAAATAGAGAGTAATTCATAATAAAGGGATAATTAAATTTATAGATAAGCAAAAATTATAATATGAAAACAATGAATACTGCCAATAAATATCCTGCCGTATTTTTAGATAGAGACGGAGTTGTCAATAAAGAAGTAGGATATATTACAAGTATAGAACAGGTGGAAATATATGATTTTGCAATTGAGGCAATTAATATGTTTCATAATGCAGGCTGGAAAGTTATTATTATCACAAATCAGTCTGCTGTTGCAAGGGGAATGCTAACAGAAGCTAAACTGTATGAAATTCACAAATATTTTATGGATTGTTTAAATGTAGATGATATTTTTTATTGTCCGCATTATCCTCCTATAGATGAGGAAATATACCCGTACAATATTTACTGCAATTGCAGAAAGCCTGCTCCCGGGATGATAATAGAAGCTGCAAAAAAACATAATATTGATTTAAAAAAATCCTATCTGGTGGGAGAAAGGGGAAGCGATATATTAACGGGAAAAAATGCACAAGTTTCAACAGTTTTAGTAAAGACAGGTTACGGAAGCGATTGGCTAGATAACAAAATAAAGCCTGACTATGTTTTTGAAAATTTAAAGGAATTTGCATTATTTCTTTTTACATAGTATTAATTCTCTAAATTGAGCGCTAAAGTAACATTATTGATATATAAAAATTGGTCGAGCCGACCGCTTTATTTATTAATATCATTAAGTCTGCCTAAATCCTCGAAAAGATATATTACGCTTGATATACAAATTATATAACTGCTCATCAATTAAAATTCTTTTTTTATCATGGTAGTTTTGTAAAAGTATTTTATTAGCTTCCATTAGCGCTTCATAAAATTCATCATCTGTCATATTAGTAAAATTTACTGATAATAAATCTGAATTTACATGTTTGTTTTCATAAAAATCTTCAACATCTTTCAATAAACCTCTCTCTATTGCATAATAATATAGTGCTGAACCCGGGTATGGTGTTACAGGTCTTATTGTACGCATCTGAGCCGCATCATCATATTTTAGTAAAAAATCTACTCCCTTCATAAGTGTTTCCTTTGTTTCTCCAATGTTTCCAAAAATTATATTAAATCCTGGGCTTATTTGACTAGCCAGAGTAGCTTCTATTCCTTTTTTTATCTGATCCGTTGTGAGGCATTTGTTCATTTTTTTTAAAACTCTGTCATCATAAGCTTCAATACCATAATTTATAAAAACACATCCTGCTTTTTTCATTATTTTCAATACTTCCGGTTTAGCATAATTCAGTCTACCGCTACAATCCCATTTGATATTTAATTTGGCTTTTATTATATCTTCACATAAACCAATAATTCTTTGTTCTGAGGACATCAATAGTTCATCTGAAAAATTAATATAAGAAATTGAATACCGATTAATTAAATATTTTATTTCTTCAATTATTGCCTCATTACTTCTTGCTCTAAATCCCTGATCCATCCTGTAGCAAAAATTACATTTAAATTTACATCCTCGACCTGATAAAACAGGCATTACAAAATCTTTATTTGTGCTGTGAGTCCATCTTATAAGACGGTAATATTGAATTGGGAATAATTCATATGCAGGCCAAGGAATCGAATCTATATCCTTTATTAAATCTCTTCTCTCATTTATTACTACTTTATCCCCATCTTTATAAGCGATACCCTTAATAGAAGATAAACTTTTTCTATTACCTAAAGCATTTAACAACTCTATAATTGTCTCCTCACCTTCCCCTATTACGACTACGTCTGCTTCTGTCTTATTAAGGAAATATTCAGGCTCAGGAGAAGGTCCGTGACCGCCAAGAATAAAAAATGGCCTATGCTTAGACTTATTTATCGCATCTGAAATTTTTAAAGCTTTTCTATACTGATAATAGCCTCCAATAAAACTTAACCCAACTATGTCAAAAATATTTGAATTAAGATATTGTGTCAAATGCTCATCTGGGTAATGGTTTAAATCCTGATTATATATTGTTACTTCAAAATTATTCTTTAGAAGAACAGAAGATATATATGCTAATCCCTGAGGAAATGTATGAATATAAGAATCATTATCGTATACTATTAGGAGAATTCTCATTTTTTAAAACTTTCTGCGTGCTTCTTAGTTAAATATTATTTTTGGTATCAGCCAAATCAAATCCGGTTGGTACGCCCCAATAATGACAAAAAGAACAAAGGGGAACTTTATTTCTTTGACCTAAAATGTGATAATTTTTCCATTCCAATCTTTTTTTGTCATTCCAAATTTCTAAAAGAGCCCTGTCATTTATATTGCCAATTACTCCTAACTTTTTAGGATCAAGTCTGACACATATTGAAACATCCCCGTTTTTATTAATTGCAAGATGATTTAAAAAATCAAGACATATACCTATTTCCGGTATAGTAGGTTTTAATTTTTTATAATTAAAGCTGCCAAGAGGTGAATGCAGAACTCTTCTTATAATTAAAATGTTTAGTTCTTTATATTTTTTATCATCAACCTCTCCAATAAGCCTTAGAGATGTAAAAGGCTTTTTACTGCCTTTTATTTTAAGAAATTTCTCAATAATCCGATATTGTTCTTTAGATTCCTCATCATTTTCAAATACTGAAATAGATAATGTATCTAACTTATCAATTATCTCATCAGCTTTCTGAACTAAAAGTTTACCATTAGTAACAATATTGGTTATGTTTTTTTTAAATAAATCTAAGGCTTTTCCAAAATAAGGATAAAGAAGAGGCTCACCATTATTATGAAGCTGAACTACAATACCGGGCGGAACCTGCTCAGATATTTTCTTTACTAACTCAAAATCCATATCTCCGTATTTTAATGCAAGTTCAGGATATTCTCTGTCAATTTTCCTTCTTCCGCACATCCAGCAATTTTTATTGCACCTATTTGTTAGCTCGATGTTTATGTTAATTAAACCAAAAACGTTATTATCCATAGTTATAACCATTATTCTTTATAGCCAACCCCAACTATCATTAATTCTCTTGACCACCTTAAAAATTTATTTTTTGTTCTTACAGAAATAAAAGGTGAAATAAGAGAACAAAATATATTTATCCATTTATGTTTCCAAACAAAAGGAAGTTGTCTAAATTTTTCTGCGCCTACATCTTTAAATTGGTACATTTTATAAATATCTTTTAAAGCAAACACTGTAAATGGTGTTCTGTGTGTGTAATCATCAAAATAAATTTTATAATTTGCTTCCCAATCGGGAACTAGCGTAATCAATATTCCACCTTTTTTTAGGACTCTGTATGCTTCTGAAAAAAATTTTTCAGGGTGATACAAATGCTCGATAAATGATTTTGAATATATTACATCAAAATAATTATCAGAAAATGGAATTCCATCCTTTTCAATATCTGCAATTTTTATATTACAATCTTTAATAATTATTTTTGATTCTTCAGATATGTCTATTCCAAATACTTCCAATCCAAGCTTTTTAAACTCTATTAAAAAATCTCCTCTTCCGCATCCAGGTTCAAGAAATGTCTGCCCTTTTTTTAAATGAAACCTATCAAAAAGGTATTTTACTAAATGTTGAGGATAATCAGTCTTTGGTCTTTCAGATTCGTTATATATAGTACGAATATAGTTGTTCATAATAATTTTTTTAATATCTTAAACCACTTTATTTTCAATAATATTCCTTACCCAAATCATTTCTTAACTTTTTAGTTAATATTTTTTTATTTTTTATTCTACAAATTTGGCAATTAATTTTATTTTCTTGCCAAGACGATATATTCACCTAAAACCTGTTTTTCATTATCTGACCATCTATTAAAAATATTTACATTTTTAAATTTATTTATTCTCAATAATTCCTTTATTATATTTTTGCTATAAGGTTTTAATATATTGCAAAAATATGATTTATTTTTATTCTTTCTTTCTATAAAAGTTTTTTCCCACACAATATTTTTTTGTTTATCAAGAGTAATATTATATAATCCATATTTAAAAGGGTCGCTTTTAGGAAATTGTTCCCATATTTTAAGTTCTTTATTTTCTGCTAAATTTATTAATTTAAGGATATTTATAAAATCCCATAATTCAATAAGAAAATACCCTCCTTTTTTTAACATTTTATATATTTTTTTTAGTAATAAGCTCTCAGCATTTCTTTTCAAAGGTGATATTAATTGTAATACAATATCAACAGCAATAATCAAATCTAATTCTTTGTGAACCAAATTAGAGGATAAGAAATCTTCATTATAATTAACTACTTTTTTTGAATTCACATAGTCTTTAAGCTTCTCGGCAAAATTAAACCTAGATTTACTAATTTCATAACCATATCCTCCATTAGTAATTAAATTTTCTTTTTCTAATCTATAAAGTAATTTACTATTTCCAGACCCAATTTCTAATACTCTTCCATTCCATTGATTATTAATAATATATTTATTTATAAAATTTATGTGTTTAGTACAGCCACTAAGTTTTTTATTACAATAATTTATAAAGCTATTTTCATTAAACCTATCTAAATTTTCTACATCGTCATAAGCTGTTAAATTAATATGCTTTATTTCAATCATTTTATTATTTCTTCAACAATTTCAATTAATATACCGTCTGGATCATGAGCATATAATACTTTTACTTTTCCATCTGATGAAATTAATGGTTCACTGTTACAGAAAAGATTTCTTTTTAATAATTCTTCGTATACTTCATTAATATCCTTTACTTTAAAAGCAATATGTAAGCTGCTAAGTATATTTGGCTTTGATATAACATGAGAACTTAAGTCACTCTGAACAATATATTCAATTAATTCCAGTATGTTGCTATTATTATCTGTTAATTTAGCCCACTCAACCTCTGCTCCATCTATTCCGGTAAGTTTTTCGATATATTTTCCTTTTTCAATCCTTCTGTTAACCAATTGAAAATTAAAAACTTGTTCATAAAATTTAATAGATTGTTCAAGATTTTTTACTACTAATCCAATATGTCTAATTATGCCCTCCATTTATTAATTACAACCTTCTATTGCTTCATATATTGACGATTCTAGTACCTCAAGTCCTTCAAGCATTGCTTCTTTATTAATTACTAAGGGCGGTGCTAGTTTAATAGACTCTCTACCTGTATGTACTACGAGAAGCCCTTTTTGCATTGCATTTTCACAAATTCTATTGCATAAGCTGCTCAGCGGATTACCAAATTTGTCCATAAATATTAATGCTGCTACTAGACCTCTACCGGTTTCATATGCAATATAATCAGAGTATTTATTTTTTATTCTTTTTAATTCTTTATGGAAAATAACTCCCAATTCTTTCGAATTCTTAATTAAACCGTCATTTAATAATACCTCTAAATTTGCTTTACCTGCTGCGCAGACTAATGGGTTTGCAGAATGAGTAGAGCTCATTGAACCAATTTCAGGCAAATCCATTAACTCACTTCTTCCCAATACAATTGCTAAAGGAAAACCTGAACTTGCACCTTTTCCCAGTGCAAGCATATCAGGTTCAACATCATAATGCATATAGCCAAAAAGCTTTCCTGTTCTTCCAAAGCCAGCTTGCATTTCATCAAAAGTAACTAAAATATCAAATCTTTTAGCAAATTCAACAATTGACTTTACAAATTGTTCAGGATAAAAAATAGCACCCCACCCTTGAAATGTTTCTAAAATAAAACCGCAAATATCAGTTTCAGGATTTATCTTCTTCTCCAGTAAGAGTTTTTCCATATTTAAGTTGAAGTAATATGAAGGATTTTCAATAGCTTCTTTTCTCCACGGATATGGAAAAGGTAAATGATAAATATTTGGGTCAAGATATCCTATCCATTCTTTTTGAACAGGATTATAACTCATCATCTGTGCTCCAAGAGTTCTTCCGTGCCAATTTCCTTCAAAAGCAATAATCCCGGGTTTCTTCTTACCCTTTTTATTTCCATACATTCTAATTAATTTTAAACAAGCTTCTATTGCTTCAGTCCCCGCTGATACTAAATAAGCTTTTTCAAATTGCTTAGGGGTATTTTCTATTAAATACATAAGATATTCTGCTCGTTCCTCTGATGCATAAGTGTATGTATTTAGAAGTGGCTTATTTATAAGATTTCTGATTGAATCAATAATCTTTTTATTTGAATGACCTGCATTTGCAACAAATATTGTGCTCGTAAAATCAATCCAAACATTACCCCATTTATCGTAAACTTGAAATCCTACAGCTTTATCCCATACAACAGGCAATTGACCATGCATTGATACAGACTCATACTTATCAAGTTTTTGAAATATTTCAATACTTTTAGGAACAGGCAACTTTGTAACAATTTTTCTATATTTAGTATCAATTTTCGGAACATCTTTAGGCTCCATATTAAATTTAAACCCGGACATATAGTTTAATCCTTAAAATTCTGTTTTAAATATTCTAATATCCTATAATTCTTTTTTTTTAGTTCATATTCTAAAATCTCAAACTCTTCAAATGTATCAACTTCAATGCAAAAAGGAGAGATGTAACCTATCATTTTTTCGCCATGAATTAAACCTGTTTGCTGAATAAACGAAGTTTTAAGAACATCAACATATCCATCTGGAATATAAACATCAGGAAATTCCTGCCTTGGTGCATTTAGCTGCTCATTAGATAAATTACTCACCATGCCTTTAAAGTAACCATTAATATCCAGTATGAACCATTTAAATGGAGATTCAGATACCTTATGTGCAGACCTTAAACAATCAGCAGTATTATTTATTAGAATCCTTTTTATTGCATCATCTATAACATCTGCATCTCTTAATGGCGTAGTCGGTCTTAAATGAACCCAATATTCAGGCGAAATACCTTCATTTTTTATAAACCAATCAATAGCATGAATCATAAAATCACTATCTTTTGAATTATCTTTAGCTATCGATGAAGGCCTTAAAAAAGGCACTTCTGCTCCATATTTTAAAGCTATTTCTGCAATTTCTTCTGAATCAGTAGAAACTATAATTCTTTCAATTAAACTAGAGAGCTTAGCAGCAATAATAGAATATGCTATTAAAGGATAACCGCCTAAATATTTTATATTTTTTTTGGGGATTCCTTTTGATCCTCCTCTGGCAGGAATAATTGCATAAATACTTTTCATATATTTTAAAAATTATTAATTTTCTTAAATTACAATATCATTCATTTGCTTCTATTTTTATATGTGCCCGCAATTTTTTTGCAATAGGAATTTCCTTTTCAATTATGCCTATTTTACCATCACCCATTGCTTTCTCAATTTTTCTAATAGCTCCTACAAGCTGTCTCAGCCCCATAGGCTCTACTGATGCAGGTTGGTCTGATCCATACATGGATCTATCTAAAGTGATATGTCTTTCCAAAGATGTTATACCTAAAGCTGCAGCAGCATAAGATACAGCAAGACCTGTTTCATGGCCACTGTAACCTATATTACATTTATATCTATCTCTTAAGGTTATAATGCAATTTAAGTTTGCATCTTCATCTTCCATCGGATAAGTTGATACACAATGCATGAGTTCAAAAGGACAATTAGCTTTTTTAAAGATATCAACTGCTATATCAATATCTACTATATTAGACATACCGGTTGAAATAAATGTATGCTTGCCCTCTGAAGCTACCTCTTTCAAAAACGCAATATCTACAATCATAGCTGAAGCAATTTTATTGTATTTTAAATTAAATTGTCTTAGAAATCTTTTACTTTCAATATCCCATGCTGATGCAAACCATTCTATGCCGATTTCTTTACAGTATCTATCAATTTCTTTATATTGGTCTATATTGAATTCTAATCCTAGCTTTTGTTGGCGCTGCGTTGTTCCCCAGGGACTCTCACGAGGGGAGTCAAGGAGTTCTTTTGAATAAATAAGTTCAACTGTTCTTTTTTGAAATTTTACTGCGTCACATCCTGCGTCTTTTGCAACATTAATTAGGTTCTTTGCTATATCTATATCTCCATTATGATTAATTCCAATTTCCGTTATGATATAAATTTTCATTTTAATTTACCTCCTTGGCAAATAGTCTTTTTTCAACAAATTCACAAATAATATGAAATATTAAAATATGCATTTCCTGTATTCGAGGTGTAAGTTTTGAGGGGACACATAAACAATAATCTGAAATATCCTTTAATTTATTTATTTCATTATTACCGGTAAAACCTATAGTTATCATTTTTAATTCTTTAGCAGTTTCAATAGCTCTTATGATATTTTTCGAATTTCCGGTAGTTGAAATTGCAATTAATATGTCATCTTTCTTACCTTTTGCCTCGATTTGCCTGGAAAAAACTTTGTCAAAATCGTAATCATTAGAAATAGCTGTCAAACTGGATGTATTTACAGTCAGTGCTTCTGCATTTAAAGCTTTTCTTTCAATTAAAAATCTATTTACAAACTCGGCAGCTATATGTTGAGCATCGGCTGCACTACCTCCATTTCCGCATATAAGAACTTTTTTATCTTGTTTAAAACAATCATGAATTAAATTAATAACTTCTATAATTTGATCAATTAGGAAGCTATTATTTAAAATAACATCAATTAAATTCTTATGTTCAACTAATAATTTTTTTGTATCATTTTTCATCTTATATTTTATTATTCTAATTTATTTCAGAGATAATTAACACCACACTTGATTTTGTTTAGGTTTTACAGATTAGAGCCTCATTTTTCAATAACAGAATTATAACAAGATTCAATAAACCCGGATATCCAACTTGGTTATATTTTACTATTTTCCAATTGTTGTAAAAAGCTAATATTATACATTTCTTCAATTAATAATATATCTGATAATTTAATTCTTGCATTATATTTTCCCTTTTTTTAAAAATTAAATTTTCAAAATTTATTTTTATTGGTATTATACTATTATTTAAAAATATTTGTATTGTATTAAATGATTTTTTTATGGGATAAATAATGCAGCATTAAAAAAACTTTTTATATCTTCTTATTGGAAGTAAAAGAAAAAATATTATAATAATTACATTTTTATAAATCATTATTAAAAATTATTAGATACTGCTGAATTTAAATATATTAAAAGAGTTTCTATGGGGTGTGCTTGTGGGTCTATAGTCACGATATTAATAAAGCAAAACAATATGAAAATATACTATAAATGATGCTAGTTTTTAAAACTTGAAGGTAAAATGAGGGAGCTTAACGGTCATTAAGGTCCTAGTATGTTCTCTAGGATATAATGTAACAATGAAAAGAAATGGATAAAAGCACGCCAAAATACACTGCTGTTTTTGGGAACAATGAGGTCGAATATCTGGATCTTCTTTTTAGGGGTGCCCTGAGCCATAGGAAGATGTTTGTTTTTCGACCGCTTCTAAACAATAGGCTTGCAAGGATATTTGAGAATACGCTTATCCCAGCCTGGTACCTCAAGAAATATATTAAAAAGGGCAGTTTTATAACCGGTGACAAAAAAGGATTATGGTATAAGATAAACCAAGAAGCCATTGATATAACGAATTCTTTCTATAATGAAAATTTAGCTGGTAACTTGATAATTAAGTTCTATAATTGCAGGTTTAGAACGGATAAGTTCGAAGCCTATCTTAAGAAAGAGATATTAACGCATATTTTTGCTGTAATGCGTCAGTTTTATGGGGCCTATTTTTCGGATATCGGTGAAAATGTGTTTATTATGGTAAAATCGCCCCTTAATATATTTATAGCAAAGTATTTGCAAGAGAAAGGCTTGGTAGATGGCAATATTCTTATATTGAGACCTTTCTTTTCATGGATGCCTTTTTTCCTGTATTATGGATGGTTTATGAGTGAATTTCTGCACAGAGGTATTTCCCTAAGCACGGCGAGAAAAAAATATAAGGTTTCAATGGAGGCAGTATGGGGCTTTAGCCGTAGGACTTTGCGCAACGATATGATTACAGATGGGTCAAAGATAACAAAAAAAGATGTCCTATTCGTACAGCTTCACCACGATAATGGGGGGGAAAGAGACAAGTCTTATGAGGAAGCGGATAGAAGAGGATATGATACTTTGTCAGTCCCGGGACTTAAGATAAGGGTCGGACGGTATTTCCCAGGCATTTTTTTATTATATTTTTTAGTTCCATTCATGTCTTTTGTAGCAATTTTGTTCTTGCGAAAGACATATCTTTTGCGTCATCTTCTAAAGTTTTATATGGAATGCTTCCCAATTGAACTTTTCATGCAACATTGTTGTGTAACAAAGAATATTTCTATGTCTGACCATGGTGAAATAGCCACGACAATAGCTATGAACAGGTACGGTACAAAAAACGTTATATTCCACTGGAGCGACATGACTGCTTATCAGGATATACATCCGTTTATCGCGCATAACGAATATATGGTATGGGGTGAAAAGCATATTGATTTCCATTCCGGTAATTATTACGTAGACAGGCATATAAATATTGGATGTATTTACAAGGAAGAATTTAACAGGGCTTTGGCAAAAAAAGAAGAGATAGCTGCAGGCATAAAAGGGTTAAAGGTGGATTATCCGAAGGTACTATTTTGCGATACTTCATCTAGCAATGATTGTGACGCAACTGAGAAATTCTATATACGATATCTACGTATGGCGAAGGCTTTCTGTCTAAGACATCCCGGGGTAAATGTTTTGTTCAAACCGAAGGGCGGTGCTGACACAACAGAAAAAAGCTTTGAGGAACATCTTGAGGAATATAAAAAAGAGATGATGGAAATATCAAATCAGGATAATTTCTTCTATCTTGATCCTTCCAAATGGTATTTTGAGAAATCTCTAGCGATATGCGATGCATGCGTTAGCATGGGCATGAACTCTCCTTCTACTGTAGCGCTTATTTGTGGGAAAAATGGTCTTTATTACGATGATACCGGAAACTTAGAGCATCCATTTGCAAAACACTACCAAAACATTATTGTTTTCAGTGACAAGGAACTTTTATTTAAACAAATCGACAATATCTTAGAGGGGAAATTTAATTGTCAAGAAGTTATCCCAATCAGTGAAATAAGAGAATATGATGCTTATGATGATGACCATGCATTGGAAAGATTGCGGGATAATTTAATAGAATAGAGTAGGAATGCTAAAAAAATAAAGATAAATTTTATAATATTATTAAAACTATTTGACTAAAATGAAAGGTAAGAGATGAACCTATCAGGGAAAACAATACTTATAACCGGAGGCACTGGTTCTTTTGGTAAAAAATTTACAGAGATTGTGCTAAAAAAATATAACCCTAAAAAACTTATTATTTTCAGCAGGGATGAATACAAACAAAGCGAAATGGCAAAGATATTTTCCAAAGATAGATATCCGAGTATCAGATATTTTTTAGGTGACGTAAGGGATAAATACAGACTATTTCATGCTTTTGAAGAGGTTGATTACGTAATACATGCTGCAGCATTAAAACAAGTACCTGCTTTAGAATATAATCCTATGGAGGCTGTAAAAACTAATGTGCTTGGTGCAGATAATATAATTGATGCAGCAATAGATGCGGGAGTAAAAAAAGTAATTGCCCTTTCTACTGATAAAGCAGTAAATCCTGTAAATCTTTATGGTGCCACCAAGCTTGTTGCAGAAAAAATATTTATTGCGGCAAATGCCTACGCAGGAGGCAAAGTTAAGTTTTCTGTAGTAAGATATGGCAATGTGGTTGGCTCTAGAGGTAGTGTTGTACCATTATTTTTAAACCTTAAGAAAAAAGGTATAAAAGAGTACCCCATAACTGATGTTGAAATGACACGTTTCTGGATAACTCTTGAACAAGGGGTAGAATTTGTACTGAAAGCATTAGAGGAATCAGTCGGAGGGGAGATTTTTGTTCCTAAAATACCTTCGATGAAAGTTATTGATCTTGCAAAAGCATTAGAGCCTGATTGTAAAATAAAATTAATTGGTATTAGGCCTGGAGAAAAAATTAATGAGGTAATGATTTCTGAGGAAGAAGCGAGAAATACAAAAATTTTTAATGGGGCCTATACTATTTTGCCTTCATTTTTTGAGAGTAAGGATCTCTATGAAAAGTATAAAAAATGTTCTTCTGTCCCTGAGGGCTTTATTTATCGCAGCGATAAAAACGATATGTGGTTAACGCTGGATGAATTAAAAGATATGGTTAAAAATATAGAATAATGGAAGGGCAATAGAGATTAAGGTATAGTATTTAAATAAAAGAGTTTATTAGAAATAGCATGAATTAATAAATATATTAAAATTGTAATTTTATTAACTTATGAAAATTATCCCTTATGGCCGACAGTGGGTTGACGCAAGCGATATCAGAGAAGTTATTAAGGTATTAAAATCTGATTGGCTTACCCAGGGTCCGAAAATAAAAGAATTTGAAGATGCTCTCTGTAAATACACAGGAGCTAAATATGCTGTAGCAGTATCTAGTGGAACAGCTGCTTTACACATTGCATGTCTTGCTGCAGGCATAAAGAGTGGAGATGAGGTCATAACATCTCCCATAACTTTTGTAGCTTCAGCAAACTCTATATTATATTGTGGTGGAACCCCTGTTTTTGCAGATATACAAAAGGATACAGTAAATATTGACCCTGAGGAAATAAGGAAAAAAATTAGCCCAAATACCAAAGCTATAATACCAGTTCATTTTGCTGGTCATCCTTGTGATTTAGAAGAAATATCACTAATTGCACAAAAACATAATTTATTAGTCATAGAAGATGCTGCCCATGCCTTAGGTGCGGAGTATAAAAATACAAAAATTGGCTCCTGTAAATATTCAGATATGGCTATTTTTAGTTTCCACCCGGTTAAATCTATAACTACAGGCGAAGGTGGTACTATATTAACTAACAATGAAGAAATTTTTAAAAAACTTTTGATTTTTAGAAATCATGGTATTGCAAAAGAAAAAGCAGAACTTATGAATAAGAATGAAGGCCCTTGGTTTTATGAAATGCAGGAGCTTGGATTTAACTACCGTATCACTGATATCCAAGCTACCTTGGGGATTTCACAGTTGAAAAAAATAAATTCATTTATAAGTGATCGAAGAGAAATTGCAAAATTTTATAATAAATCATTTAAGGGTAATAATTATTTTGATATACCTGTGGAAAGAGAATATGTCTTTTCAGCATACCATCTTTATCCAATAAGAGTTAAGGACAAGTTCAAAGTACAAAAAAAAGAGATATTTAATAAAATGAGAGATAGCGGGCTTGGAATACAAGTACATTATATACCAGTTTATTTACAACCATTTTATAAAAAACTTGGGTATAAGATAAAAATATGCCCAAAAGCAGAAGATTTTTATGAAAAAGAAATCAGTATTCCAATGTACCCCTCTTTAAAAGACACCCAGATTAAATTTGTTGTAAAGGAAATATTAAAGATATTTAAAAATTATGAATAAAATTGCTTTAGGCACAGCACAATTTGGCATTGATTATGGAATAAATAACAAAAGGGGTAAAATACCTAAAAAAGAGGTCTATGATATATTAAACAAAGCCAAAGAGTTTGAAATTGATACTATTGATACTGCTTATGATTATGGGGAAAGTGAGAAAGTTATTGGAAGTTTTTTAAAGATCACAAACTATAAATTCAAAATAATTTCTAAATTACCAGGTTGTAAAAATAATGAAGTAAAAAAAATATTCGAATCTTCTTTAAACAATCTTGGTTTATCCATGATTTATGGATATTTAATTCATAGTTTTGAAAGCTATAAAAAGGATAAGAGAATTTGGAAAGAAATTGAAAAATTAAAAAAAGATGGAAAAATAGAAAAAATTGGGTTTTCTTTGTACTATCCACAAGAACTAAAATACTTATTTGAAAAAAAAGTTGATATTGATATGATCCAAATCCCTTATTCGATATTTGACCAGAGATTCAATACATTTTTAATAGAGTTAAAACAAAGGAATATTGAAGTATATACGCGTTCGGTTTTTTTACAGGGCTTGGTATTTAAAAAATTGGATGAATTGGACCAAAGATTTTTAAAAATAAAGTCGAAAATAAGTTTTTTATTTAATCTATCAAAAGAATTAAATTTACCAATTTCAATAATATGTTTAGGGTTTGTGTTGCTAAACAATGATGTAGATAAAGTAATTATAGGAGTCGATAGGAAAAAAAATTTAATCGAAAACATACTGCAACTAAACTATATTAGCAGCATAATTCCTTTTTATGGAAAATTAAAAGAACTTAAAGAAGATGATGAAAATATATTACTACCAATGAACTGGAAATGAAAATATTAGGAATAATACAAGCGAGGATGTCTTCTACAAGATTACCAGGTAAAGTCCTTTTAGACTTGGAGGGAAAATGTGTGCTTGAACATGTTATTAATAGGGTTAATTCAGCTAAAATGATTGATGATGTCATTGTAGCGACCACTATAAAAAAAGAGGATCTGCAAATTTTAAAAATTTGTAATAGTATTGGAATTAAAGTTTTTTGTGGATCCGAAGAAAATGTTTTAGACCGCTATTATCAGGCAGCAAAATTATTTAATCCAGAGCATATTGTGAGAATAACTAGCGATTGTCCCATGATTGACCCAAAAGTTATTGATAAAGTAATAAACTTACACCTAAAAGAGAAAGCGGACTATACTACCAATGTTATTACTGAAACATTCCCCGATGGTGAAGATGTTGAGATTTTTACATTTGAAACATTAAATAAAGCCTGGCGAAATGCAAAACTTTTATCAGAGCGAGAACATGTTACCCCATATATTAAAAAACATCCAAAAATCTTTAAAATAAGGAATTTGGAAAATGATAAAAATTTATCAAATAAAAGATGGACACTTGATAATCCTGAAGATTATGAGTTTATAAAGGTAATTTATAAAAATCTTTATGTTAAAAACCATTTATTTGGAGTTGAAGAAATATTGGATTTTCTTAATAGAAATCCTGATGTAGAAAGAATTAATGAGCATATAAAAAGAAATGAGGGATATTTAAAATCACTAAAGAATGATAAGGTGTAAAAAATATATGGAGATGAATAAAGGGCAACGACTTTATAAACTGGCAAAAAAATTAATTCCTGGTGGGACACAACTCTTATCAAAAAGGCCAGAGATGTTTCTACCAGAACTATGGCCAGCATATTATAAAAAAGCAAAAGGATGTGAAATCTGGGATTTAAATGATAAAAAATATACTGATATGAGTTATATGGGTATTGGTTCATGTATTTTGGGATATACTGATGAAGATGTAGATCAAGCTGTTATAAAAGTGATAAAAGAAGGAACTATGTCGACCCTGAATGCACCGGAAGAAGTTGAATTAGCGAAATTACTTATAAAATTACATCCATGGGCACAGATGGTAAGATATGCAAGGACTGGTGGCGAGGCAATGGCGATTGCAGTAAGGATAGCAAGAGCTAAATCAAAAAAAGATTTAATACTGTTTTGTGGATATCACGGCTGGCATGATTGGTATTTATCAGCGAATCTTGCTGATGATAAGGCACTTAATGGACATTTGTTACACGGGCTCAGTCCATTAGGTGTTCCAAGATCTTTAAAAGGCAGCTCCTTTCCTTTTCAGTATAATGATATTGAGAGTTTTTTAAAACTTATTCATAAATATAAAAATGAAATAGGAGTTATAGTTCTTGAATCAATAAGAAATGTTTATCCAATAAAAGAATTTTTTGAGACAATCAGCAATGAAGCAAAAAAAATAAATGCGGTAGTAATTGTTGATGAAGTTAGTGCTGGTTTTCGTCTAAATTTAGGTGGTGCACATTTGCTGTTTGGCTTGGAACCTGACATTGCAGTATTTGCTAAAGGTATGAGCAATGGTTACCCAATGGCGGCTATAATTGGGAAAAAAGAAGTTATGAAAGTTGCTCAGGATACCTTTATAAGTAGTACTTACTGGACTGAAAGAATAGGTCCTGCAGCAGCATTGACTACAATAAAAAAATTAATAGAAAAAAACGTTCCAAAACATATAGGGGACATTGGTAGAAAGGTACAAGAAGGATGGAGGCTACTAGCAAATAAAAATAATATTAATATTGAGATTTCTGGCATACCTCCCTTAGGACATTTTTCTTTTAAATACGATAATCCTCTGATTATAAAAACTTTGTTTACTCAACTAATGCTAGAAAAAAAATTTCTTGCTTCAACAGCTTTCTATGCATCGTATGCACATAAAGACCAACATGTGAAAAAATATTTAGAAGCAACAGATGAAACATTTAATTTTATTTCAAGAGCAATTAAAGAAAAATGCCCCGAAAAATATTTAAAGGGTTCTATATGTCATTCAGGATTTCAAAGACTTACATAAAATATGTTATTGATTGTATATTAGTAGGGATTATTAATAAATGAATATTTTGATATTAACAGAAGGCGGGGAAAAAATAGGTTTTGGGCATATAACAAGATGTGTTGCTCTTTATGAAGCTTTTGAGGAAAAAGGCATTAACCCTGAATTATTAGTAAATAGAGACAGTGATATATTAAATTTATTAAGACATAAGAATTTTCAAAGATTTGACTGGATCAAAGATGATAAGAGATTGTTTGAAATAATTAAAAATTCAAATTTTGTTGTCATTGATTCATATTTAGCAGAAAAATCCCTATATGATAAAATTTCTGAAATGACTGATGGTAAAATGCTTATGATAGATGATTATAATCGAATAGATTATCCGAAAGGTATTGTAGTAAATCCCTCTATTTATGGGGATAAATTAGACTATTTAAGAAAAAGTGACGCCATTTATTTATTAGGGAAAGATTATATTATTTTGCGGAAGGAATTTTGGAATATACTTAAAAAGAAGATAAATAAGGAAATAAAAGATGTGTTAGTTACTTTTGGTGGAATGACGAATCATAATATCTTTAATGAAATAGATGAGTTTATTAAAAAGAAATCTTATTTTAATTTTAATGTAATTAATACAAAGAACAATAAATTATCTGCAATAGAAATGTTAGATTTCATGTTAAAAGCAGACGTTTGTATTTCAGGTGGGGGTCAGACCACTTATGAATTAGCTAGAGTTGGTGTTCCGACAATTGGGATTTGCCTAGCAGAAAACCAATTGGGAAATCTTATTGGTTTAGAAAAAGTTGGATTTTTAAAATTTGCTGGCTGGTTTAGTGATAATGATTTATTTCAAAAAATAAAAGAAAACTTTAATAAATTAGACTATAACACCAGGTTAAAAATGTCTAAAGCATCAAAGAAATATATTGATGGCCAAGGTGTAAAAAGGATACTAAAAAAGATTTTAGAAAAAATAGGAAACTATAAAAATGGAGTTATTAAAGATGAAAATACTTTTCTTAGGAGATGATTTATCTAAATCCTTATCTAATTGGTTAACATCAATTGGTGAGAAAGTAGTGCATATAGAGAGAAAAGGTGATATTAATCTTGTTAAAAAAATAAATCCAGATTTTATAATTAGTTATAATTATAGGCATATAATTTCAAGTGATATTATAAAATTTATGAACAATAAAATTATAAATCTTCATATATCTTATTTACCATATAATAAAGGGGCACATCCTAATATTTGGAGTTTTCTTGAAGATACACCTAAAGGAGTAACAATTCATTATATAGATGAGGGAGTGGATACAGGAGATATAATATTACAAAAAAAAGTATTTTTTGATGAAGATAAGGAGACATTAAAAAGTAGTTATGAAATTCTGCACAGCGAAATAAAAACATTGTTTAAAGAGAACTGGGAAAAAATAAAAAAAGATAAAATAATTTCAAAAAAACAGAGAGAAGAAGGAACCATACACTACAAAATGGATTTATTAATTTTAGAACCATTTATCAAGGAAAAAGGTTGGGATACTCCGATCAAAGAGCTTAAAGAAAAATATAACAGTTAGAATTATAATACTAAAGAATTTAGATTAAAAAAAGAAGGTTAATTGAAATATTTTATCTCTTAAAAAGGAAAATATAATTTTTATGGGGATAATAAATAAAAATGGAAATAAAAATTAATAATAGAGTCATTGATGAAAACAGTCCGGTGTTTATAGTGGCAGAGCTTTCTGCCAATCATAACCAAAGTTTTGATATTGCAGTAAAAACCATAAAAGCAATGAAGGAAGCAGGAGCTGATGCTGTAAAATTACAAACTTATACACCAGATACCATGACAATAGATTGCGATAACAAGTATTTTAAAATAAATCAAGGAACAATATGGGATGGAAAAACATTTTATGAACTTTATAAAGAAGCATATACGCCATGGGAATGGCAACCTGAATTAAAAAAAATCGCTGAAAAATTAGGACTTATTTGTTTTTCAACGCCATTTGATAAAACTGCTGTTGATTTTCTTGAAAAAATGGATGTTTCTTGTTATAAAATTGCTTCATTTGAGATAACTGATATTCCACTGATTGAATATGTTGCCTCAAAGGGTAAACCAGTAATTATTTCAACAGGAATTGCTATCTTGGGTGATATTAAGGAAGCAATAAATGCTTGTAAAAATATGGGTAATAATAACATCATATTATTGAAATGCACTTCTTCATATCCTGCTCCTTATGAAGAAATAAATTTAAAGACTATTCCAGATATGGCTAAAAGATTTAAATGTCTGGTTGGATTATCAGATCATACTTTAGGCATATCTGTTCCAATTGCAGCAGTGACAATTGGTGCAAGGATTATTGAAAAGCATTTTATTTTAGATAGAAAACTTGGTGGACCTGATGCTGCATTTTCGTTGGAACCTGAAGAATTTAAACAAATGATAAAATCAGTAAGAGAAGTAGAAAAAGCACTTGGAAAAGTTTCTTATAAGCTAACTGAAAAAATGAAAAAAAGTAGAGAATTTTCGAGATCTTTATTTGTAGTAAAAGATATAAAAAAAGGCGAAAATTTTACTGAAGATAATATTAAATCAATAAGACCAGGATATGGTTTGCACCCAAAATATTTAAAAAATATCCTTGGTAAAAAGGCAAAAACTGATATCAAAAAAGGTACACCGTTAGTATGGAAAAGCTGAGAATTGCATTAGGGGATTTGAGGCATGGCACGACAGGGAGACATTCTATATCGATACCTGTTGGTATAGGATACATTGCCTCATATACGTTCGCTAAAATTGGCAAAGAGAACGTAGCCATCAGGCTTTATGACGATCCTGATGTTCTCATGAAAGATCTAGATTTATTTAAGCCCGACGTCATTGGATTAACAAACTATTGTTGGAATAGCGAATTGTCGGGGGTTGTCTTTAAGCATGCAAAAAAGAGACTACCAAACATTATATGTATAGCTGGAGGCCCGGAATTCCCTCTGCAACCCGAGAAATGTAAGCAGTATCTCTCTATGAGGAAAGCAATCGATTTTTATGTTTATAGGGAAGGGGAAGTCACGTTTTCAGATATCATAAAAAAGATAATAACAAAGGACGAAAAAGATAGTATCAAAAATCATCCTATAGATGGCGTTATGTATATTAGCCCCCGCACAGGAGAACTTATTATTGGGCGCCCCTTGCCAAGGCTTGAGGATTTGGATAAGATCCCCTCTCCCTACACTACGGGCTTAATGGATCACTGGTTCAATGGTCATTACGCACCCTTGTTGGAAACTGCAAGAGGCTGCCCTTTCTCATGCGGTTATTGTTTTGAAGGCCAGGCATGGTGTAGTCCCATTGCAAGGTTTAGCGTAGACCGGATAAAGCAAGAATTGAGTTATATTGCTGAGAGAATGACAGAGTATCCAGGTATCTATTTGGGATTGTGTGATGATAATTTTGGAATGTACGAACGAGATGAAGAGATTGCCAGCCATCTCAGATATCTACAAGACACGTACCATTGGCCGAATAATATTGACGTTGCGACTGGCAAGCAGCATTACGATAGGATCATGCGAATAGCTGCACAGTTGCATGATAAACTGCGGGTTACGTGTTCGATGCAATCACTAAACCCGGAAACATTGAAGATCATAAAACGTGTCAATATCCCAATAGATCAATACGCACAAATACAAGAAAAGATTAAGAGAAAAGGCATGATGTCGACGGCAGAGCTTATAATTCCCATGCCGGAAGAAACAAGAGAATCATATTTCATGGGTATTAAGATATTATTCGAATCTGGTGTTGAGTGCGTGTCTACGTATACTACTATGCTTCTCAAATCAACCTACTTGGATTCTGAGGAATGCAGAGAAAAATACAATTACAGGACAAAATTCAGAATAATACCTAGACAGTTTGGAGAATACACCGGCGAGAAATGTTTTGAGGTGGAAGAGGTATGCGTTGCAACGAATGCAATGTCAATTGGGGATTATCTTGAATGCAGGGGGTTTGCCTTTGTTTCTCGGGTGATATCCAGTGAAGAATATGACATAATCAGGTGGCATATTAAGGAGAATAATATAAGTATATATGATTTCTTATATGAACTGTGGATGCTTATCAAATCTGGTAAGACTGAATGCTCCCACATTTACGACAATTTCCTCGAAGAGACACAAAGAGAGTTGTGGGAGTCGAAAGAAGGCATATACAAGTTCTATTCACAAGCAGATAATTATGAAAAGCTGTTGAAGGGTGAATCGGGCGACAATTTGATGAGAAAGTATGAAACGCAAATGTTCTTAAGGGGGTGTGTGTCTTTAATTGATTTAGCATACTCTCTCCTTGAGGCGAAGTGCCCAAAAGAAATCTGGCCATCATTACAGGCCGCAAGAGACTGGTCGTTAGCGTGCAGGAACGTATCTTTGGTGTTCAACGATGCTTCATATGTTAGGAGGAGTTGGAATATTAGGTTCCGGTATGATGTATGTACCTGGTATAAGGACGATAGCTCAAAGCCGTTAATGGAGTATAAGAAAGATATTACGTATAGTTTCCATTATGATGCGGCCCATATTGAGAAGATTCTTCAACAAGCTGAGACTCTCTTTGGAAACGACAAGACATTTGTGATCGGGAAGACTTTAGTTAACTGGAGCATTCGAGAATTCTGGGCCCAATGTGACAGTCTTGGTTGATGGCGGCCACCCCGGCGTTCTCGATATCCCGGGATAGTGGCAGTCGTTCTGGAATACAATCTCAGCAAGTGTGGCACCGATCGTCTATGTCTAAATGTGCAACGTATCGTACAGTGAAGGGAGACCGGTAGAAACAAGTGGGAGGAGGATTCTTGGTTCCTACGTCGTTAGAAACTCTCCAAGCGTGGTGTGGACCCCAGTGTTTACCCTGCGGAATGCAGGGCATGACCTGCGGCGACTTTAAGATATTCGCCGAGTATTGAAAGATAGCAGGCCCCATGTAGTAATTCACCTGACCTCTTGTGTATGTGGCATTAGCGCCAACAGAGCCCGGCTGATTTCTTCTAAGAGAGTTTTGCACAATCACCTAAATTTTGCCATATTCCCTGGACTTCCCAAAAAGGGGAAGTCCAGGAGCATTGCTGCCGAGTCCCCCATAACTATTTCAGGATGTCCATCAGACTTAAAATGCAAACAAAGAACAATGAAAATAATTATAAAAAATACCTGATATTCTTTGACATATAACTATTTCTATGACATATTCATTCCATCAAATTTATCTCTGGGGGAGATATGGGATTCAAACAAATGGATCGTAACATGACCTTCACTAAAGTTTCACTATTGAAATCCATGGAACATAACCGTAGTTTGAAGAGACCGGAAAAGATCAACCAGGTCATCGACTGGTCAAAAGTGTAATACTTTTGACTACCGTTATTACTATAAAATAATGAAATGACAGGATCTGGGGCTGAAGTTTAAGATGAATATAATATTTCAACACGATCAATATAAAGAATGGAATAAATTCATATCATCAGAGAATCTAAATTTGTGGCCATACACACGGGAATTTCAATGTCAATGTGAATTAAATAAAATCAAAGATCTAAGCTTTGCTGTTATGGAAAATGAGAATATACTGGCAATTTGTCCATTATTTGTGACATCGGAAGGGTAATATAAGCAATTTTTGGATGATATATTTATGCTTATATTTAGTTGTTCACCATGAACTAATTAATAGATAAATTGAACTATCTAAGAGTTGTGTTTACAACTCGGTTGTTAAAGCTCTTTGAAAACTAAATAAAAATATAGATAAAAGATAGTAGATAAAACACTACCTCCAAGTGTAAAATATTTGATTACCAACACAAAAAAATACACAAGGGAGGTAGCGATGACTAAAGATGAATTCATCCAAAGTCACAGACTAAGTTTACTATCAAGGGCCAAATCTATCAACAATATCTCTAGAGCATGCAGAGAATACGGGGTATCAAGGACCTATTACTACAAGTGGACTGAGAGGTTCATTACATATGGTATCCAGGGCCTTGCAGAGCAGCCTAGGCCAAAGCCGGTAATGCCCAATAGCACAAGATCTGATATTGTAGATAAAATACTAGAGTTCATAAAGGCCTATCCCACTTATGGCCCTACAAGGATTGCCAACCAACTGGGAAATATTGTCTGCTCTGCTATAGTATATAATATCTTAAAAAGGCGTGGCCTAAATAGGAGAATAGACAGGCTTCTTGCTCTGGAAAATATACCTTCTGAAGTAGATATAGGCTATCTCATGCAAAGAAGACTGGATGAGACAAAGCCCTTACCAAGGATAGAAAGCCACTACAGCGGCTATATGCTCTCTTTAGACACCTTCTATGTATGTACCTTAAAGGGTATAGGAAGGATCTATCAGTTTACCGCTATTGATACATATTCTTCTTTTGGACTTGCTTATCTTTATACCGATAAAAGTGCAAAATCTTCAGTGGATTTTATCTCAAGGACTCTGGGTATATTGGATAATATGGGAATTACTGTAGAAAGAATTCTATCAGACAATGGCAAGGAATATACCACCCATTGGGATAGCAGGTACCATATATTTGAAGAGTATCTTAAGTTCAAGAACATTGAGCATCGCTATACCAAGGTAAGACATCCCTGGACCAATGGATTTGTGGAAAGGTTCCAGAGGACCATCTTAGAGGAATTCTATCAGCCGGCTCTACTTAAGAAGACATATCACACCATAGAAGAGCTTCAATATGATCTGGACCAGTTTCTATATTTTTATAATTTTCAAAGAACGCATCAGGGCTATAGAACCAAAGGTTCTAAACCTTGTGATCTTTTATATAAATGTGGTGACTATTTATCCATTTCACCATAAAATAATATTTAATATTTTAAGCTTGGAGGAAATGAAACTGTAAGCACCAAGCTTAGATAGTACAATTTATATATAAAAACACATCATTCTCATGCTATAATACTATATATAGCATGTAACTGTGCCAATCGGATAACCATGTTACTCTATTTTCAAGGTTCTCTCTCCAGTAACACTTCTATTTTTATTTAGTAAAAGACCTGCCTTGTGGAGCCACCCTAGATAGTTTTCGTTGTTTCTTATCTATATCCGGAGCATATCTCTCTAAGGGTTCGAAGATGCATGGCCTATAAGGTATCCCAGGGAGTTCGTTTGCAAACACTACATACTCAAGCGAATGTCCTTTATCAGCTCTTAATCCGTGCATACCATTTGGCGTAATGTATACTGTGTCTCCAATACTAACTTCTTTTTCCTTGCCATCACAATCTAACAAAGTGCCTTTCCCTTTTGTGAAAAACCAGAATTCCTCGAAATCGTGCCAGTGAGGAAGAGCAGTTTTGCCTGATTCTAGGATTGCAACCCCAAAATATATTAAAGACTTTATAAAAGGATCCTCCCGCGAGTATAATATCTTAATTGTTGCATCCCCTTGTTCTTTAACTTGTCCCATAGCGTCTTTGTTTCTGACTATATGTAGTTCTTTACTGAGGGTCTCTTCACAGATACCTATAATCTCTTCGAAGTCCTCGCCCTCCGATATTATCCCAGGAACTTGTAAATCTGGGGTTATTGTGATCTTATCAAATGGCTCCATCTGCCCATGTCTGTAAGGTATGTTCGGCAACTGCACAGCATAGACCAAAAAATCGAGAGCTTCACCTTTATCTGCCCTTACCTCGTGCATCCCATTAGGAACAAGATACATTCCGTCTCCTTGACCCACTTTAACCTCGGAGCCATCAGTATTAATGAGAGTACCGTGACCACTGATGAAATAGTAGTACTCTTCCATTTCGTGCCAGTGTACTGAGACCATATTCCCGGAACTGAGTCTACCATTGACAAGAAACAGAGCACCTTTTACAAAAGGGTCACTAGCTAAAAAGATGTCTGTGGACTCCATATACTTATGGGCTTGATATTCTCTCACCTCATCGATATTTCTGATCACGCAAGGTTCTTTGTATATCCGCTGTGCTGTTACAGCAAGAATCTTATCTTTCATATTATCTTTCCTCCCATCGTTGTTTTTAAAATTTAGAAATTATTTTAATTGTTCTTTGACAATTTAATATTTTTACCTTTTCTTTTTATAGAATGTCTTATCATAATGATATAATACTAAAATTATTTTTAAGCACCTTCTCTCTTCTCCTTTTTATATTTTCGTTTATATTAAAGAATTATTATTAATATGCTATCTATTTCTTCAATTTCTTTGGTGGTTCAATTACACATTCCGGCAAATTTCTAAGATAGACTTCTGGTCCTGCATATTGATAAACCGCAAAAATAACCATTGGTTTCTTACCTGTATTTATAGTTCCGTGATATGCACCTGCAGGAATATGAATTAAATCACCTCTTTTAACTTTTTTCTTTTCTAACTTGTTATTTACCTCTATTGTCTGATCACCTTCACCTTCTATTACATATAATATTTCCTCGCATCCTTCATGATTATGTCGCTGATGTCCCTTCCCTAAATTTAGTGTAACTATACCTGCAGTCATATTATTAGTTTCAGTTACTCTGGGTTCAGAAAGCCATTGAAGCTTTCCCCAAGGAAAAACCTGTGTTTCAACATCATCAATTGACACAAATCTTCTACCTTTTATTTTCGCCATTGCAATAAACTCCTTTCCAATATTTTTAATAATATACCAGCTATATAATGTTATTTATCAAAATCAGGAATAAAAACTCTTTCCCCATTCTTAAGCGCTGACTCATGGGCACAAATACCAGCCATTGTCCAGTTGGCTGCTACACTTGCATCAGCATAAGATTTCCTTTCCTCCAGTATGGCCTGTATAAATTCGTTTACTAAGTGGGAATGTGAACCTCCATGTCCAGCGCCTTGTATAAATGATACATGCTTGTCGTCTATTATACTTTCTCTTAGGGCAAACTTAGCAATTTCTTTCGGAAGCCTATCATCAGTATCGGGAGCAACTATCCTTCTTGCATTTTCACCACCTTCAAAAAGCACAGGGTTCTCACCTTGTATCTGCTCCCATTCAAAGGAAAGCTTGTCTCCATAAACATCCAGACTTTCCCTGTACTGACGAACTGTTTCATAAAGTGAACGCGTAGCTTCAGCTATAATATTAGAGTCTCTAAGCTTATATGTAGCTGTCTCAACTGCAAAAGGTGAGCCATATTTTTCTGCCAGCTTATCACTGATTGAACCGGAGCCATGACAGACAACTGACTCTGCTTCAGTACCTGCAAGTGCCAGTAGTGGGGATATTGCATGAGTACCATACCACATAGGAGGAAATCCAAGCCAGTATTCAGGCCAACCTTCCAGTCCCATATTCTGCATATGGGAACCTCGAAGGAATTGTATCCTACCCAACTTACCACTTTCAACCAGGTTCTTTAAATATAAAAATTCCCTTGTATAGACAGCTGTTTCCATCATCATGTAAACCTTACCCGAATTGTTTTTTTCTCTTACAATGGCTTTACATTCTTCAATTGATGTTGCCATGGGTACTGTACAGGCACAGTGTTTACCTGCCTTTAGCGATTCTATAGCCATCTCAGCATGATCCATTATGGGTGATACGACATGTATAGCATCTATCTCTTCTATATCAAGAAGATCCCTCCAGTTGGTAAAAAGTTTTTTGATACCAAATTTCTTCCCTACTTTGTTTAGCTCTTCCTCATTTCTTCTGCAAACTGCATAGACTTCAGTATTCAGATGTGCCTGATAGATAGGAATAAATTCCATCCCAAAACCCAATCCAATAATTGCCACTTTTATTTTTGAATTCATAATATTTGTTCCTTTCAAAATTTGATAAAATAAATTACTTAAATATTACAAAATATCATCGGCGTTTATTTTAATTGATAAATTTATTCATCATCGTCAAATCATATTTCTAAACAATTTTCATGTGTTTTTTTAGCAATAGCTTCTTGTTATATTTTTCCTCCACCTTCAATAAGAATACTCAAAGTCACAGGTTCTACCACTGACTTTTCTTCAGCTGACGTTGCTTTTTGCTTACACCTTCTTTAACTCTTTTAATATTTTCATAATGAAATTAAAAAAATTACTCAAAATATTTTGAGAGAACATAAGATACTGCTCCCAGCACTCCAACTTTATCACCAAGCTCAGAATATTTAATTTCAGTTTCTCTTTTTATAGAAAATAAGGAAATTTTATTAATCTTTTTTCTTAAATTTTCAAGAAAATATTTTCCTGCTTTTGTAAAGATACCCTGGATGATAATAACCTGCGGATCATACATAAGAATAATATTAGATATCCCAATTCCAAACCAGCTAATCACGTCATCCATAAGATCCAATGCAAGCCTATCCCCTTTATTTGATGCATCGAATACATCATAAATATCTACGCTATCAGGACTATTATTATTGAAAATTATGGAATCAGGATATTCTTTATACTTCTCTTTAGCCATTCTTAATATTCTAATGGTTGATACCATTGCTTCAAAACAGCCCTTACCTCCACATGAACATATCTCTCTTCCTTCGGAATCTACTATCTTAGTCCAGTTACAACTTAGTTCACATAAGCCAATATCCAATGGATATTGGCTTATAATAGATTGAAGTTCTTTTTTGCGAAATAATTGAATATAAGGCACTACCCATAAATCACGTGGAATTCTATCAGGTTCCTTAAATAATAATGCTGCTTTTACTCTTTCCCTGCTATTCATTTTACTTATTTATTTTTTATATTACATCATCTACCATTCAATTACTGCACTCAGCATATCAAAAGAATCATCTATAAGCTGATCATATAAATCCGGGGCATTTTTAAAATTAACTCTACTTGTAATAAACGGTGAAATTTTTAGTAAACTTTTTTGATATAATTGTGTTATTCTTTCTAAATCCTTTTTTTCAAAATGTGAAGTATGGATGACTTGGGCTTGTTTACCTTGTGCCAGTAAATTATCATAACTCATATTATAACGTCCTGCTATAGATACTATTCTTCCAAAATTACGGATACGAATTGCTTCACTTAAAAAGTATCCCAAACGGTATCGTTGCCTCACTTAAAAAAAGTATCTGAAAATTATTTAAAAAATTGGGATACTTTCCCTATATTTAAAATAGGATCTTCATCTTTAAATATAGGGGGTGGAAAGGATGCTGGCAATGAAGCATAGAAAAGCAGTAACAAGAGAGGTTCAAGATAGGTATGTAAAAGCTACTAAAAAAGTAAAAACTAAGATTTTAGATGAATTTTGTACCACCACTGGATACAACCGGGTCTATGCAGCAAGAATACTGCGGCTAAAGGTAGGAAAAGTTATAGGATATGCA
>JABMRD010000100.1 GCA_013202875.1 Actinomycetota bacterium
AAGGCTATAGAACAAAAGGTTCTAGACCTTGTGATCTTTTATATAATGTAGGTGACTTTTTACCCGTTTCACCTTAAAATAATATTTAATATTTTATGCTTGGAGGAAGTTAAACTGTAAACACCAAGCTTAGATAGTACAATTTAATCCTGAAGTGGGTAAAGCTATGTTTAATGAAATAAATAACCTGGATTTAAAAAAAGTCATTGATATAATAATAGAAAATTTTAAGGAAAACGAAGAAAAAATTAATGATATGAATGTATTTCCCGTTCCAGACGGAGATACCGGTACCAATATGCTGCTTACTTTGAATTCAATTAAAGAAGAACTTTTAAAGGTTAAAGATTTTTCTATAAAAAGTGTTCTGGAGAAAGCTTCATTTGGCGCGTTAATGGGGGCAAGGGGGAATTCCGGTGTAATATTCTCTCAAATACTTAAAGGTTTTTTCGATATAATATTAAAAAGTGATAGTTTGAATCTGGATGTAATTAAAGAAGCATTGAAGTCATCTAAAGATTTGGCGTATGATTCTGTGCAGGATCCGACTGAAGGAACTATGCTCACCACTGTAAAGGATATTTACGAGTTTGTTGATAATTTAACCAATGATACTGATAAAATAAGACTGATAGAACTTCTTGATAAAATTATTTATGAAACTGAAAAATCTGTTGAAAGAACCCCTTTTCTCCTGCCGATACTAAAAAAAGCTGGCGTAGTAGATGCTGGAGCACAGGGTATTTTAGATATTTTGATTGGAGCCAGAAAAGCTTTAATAGAGATTAATAGTATAAACGGCAGCCTGGAGAGAGAGGTAAGTAAAGGAGGAAGCATATCTCCTATATCCGGCAGCAGTAAAAATAATAAATCAAGGAGTAATAGTCTGGATAAGAAATCTAAAGCATATGTTCCGCAAGCTGAGAGTAAAAGATTAAAAGAAGTAAAAATGAGTTATGAGATTAAATATACTTATTGTACGGAATTTATGGTAAGGGGCAGCAGGATAAATATAGAAAGATTAAGGGAAAGAATTGAAAGTTTTGGAGACAGCGCGTTGGTGGTCGGAAATGAAAATCTTGTAAAAATACATGTGCACACAAACCATCCCCAAAAAGTTCTTAAGAGAGCATTAAGAGAAGGCACTCTTCATGACATTCAAATTAATAATATGGAAGATCAGAGGAAAGAAGCAGCAGGAGAAGCAGAACCGGTAGAAGAAAAGATGGAGGAAAGAAGAGTTCTGATAGCGGTGGTTAATGGTGATGGACTGGAAGGAATATTTAAAAGTATAGGTGTGGATATTATTGTAACCGGTGGACAGAGTATGAATCCATCAACCTATGATATAGTAAGGGCCATAAATAGCACGGAGGCTATAGAGGTTATCATATTTCCAAATAATAAAAATATTATACTTACTGCAAACCAGGCAAAAAAAATTGTCAGGAATAAGAGTGTTTATATAGTGCCTACTAAAAACATACCGGCTGGAATATCGGCAATCCTGAGCTATAATTCTGATTCAGGCATGGAAGAAAACAAGTATAATATGGAGGAAGCAGCCCAAAAGACCAGGAACGGGGAAATAACACAGGCGGTGAGGGATGCAAATCTTATGGTTGGTGAAATAAAGAAGGGTGAATATATTGGTTTATCTGATGGCAAAGTAAGAGTAATCTCGAATAATGTTGTGGATGCGATTATAGATCTGGTAAGAGATATTGCAAGTTCAACTGAAGAAGTTATTACCTTTTATACCGGGGAAGATGCCATACCTGAAGATAATGAGATCATTAAAATAAAGCTTAAAAAATATTTTCCTAAAATGGATATAGAAATGCATAAGGGGGGACAACCCTTATATCCTTATATATTTTCAATAGAATGATTGTACTAGATGGTGATGAGCTATTAGAATTATTTCTGGTAAATTCAAGGGTAAAAAACTAAAGCCTCCTTCGGATTATAAAATCAGGCCCACTTTAGACAGTGTAAAAGAAAGTATTTTTAATGTTATTGGCGATAGAATAGCGGGGTCAAATGTTTTGGACCTGTTTTCAGGAACAGGCTCACTGGGAATAGAATCTTTGAGCAGGAATTGCAATCTGGTATATTTTGTAGATAAAAGCTTTGAGTCAATTAATCTCATAAAATATAATACTGAGTGTTTAAAAAATGACAGTAAAAAGTATAAAATAATCAGAAGTGATGTTTTTGAATTTTTGAAGTTTTATGAAGGTTTAAAGTGGGATATAATCTTTTTGGACCCACCATATAAAATTGAAAGTGGTATAATGAAAAAAATATTCGATAATTTATCAGAAAAAAAAATTACCAAAGCTGATACCCTTATAATATATGAATATTTTTTTAAAAAGGATGCAAGTAAAGAAATAGAAAATTTAAGAAAAATTAAAGAATCGCATTTTGGAGATAAAAAAGTAATTTATCTCTCTCCTTGTCAAATTTAAGAGATTGGATTGTTTTATGGAAAAGATAGCACTATGTCCGGGTACTTACGATCCTATAACCGAAGGGCACAAAGATATTATTAGCAGATGTTCAAAGATTTTCTGTAAAGTAATAATAGCCATATCAAGAGATACCGGAAAGAAACCTCTTTATACTACAGAGAGAAGAGTTGATTTTGCAAAGAGGGCGCTAAAAAATCTAAATAATATTGAAGTGATCACATTTGAGGGGCTGTTGGTGGATCTTGCCAAAAGAGTAAAGGCAACGGTTATAGTCAAGGGTCTTAGAGCTATATCGGATTTTGAGTATGAGTTCCAGATGGCGCAAATAAATAAAAAATTAAATCCGGAAGTAGAGACTATGTTTATGGTAACTAATCCTAAATTTGCTTACCTTAGTTCCAGTGCGGTAAAAGAAGTGGCCAGGTTTAAAGGCTGTATAAAAGGTTTGGTTCCGGAGGAAATAGAAGAAGATATGGTTGAAAGTTTTAATAAAAATATTTTTAATTAAAAAGAAATAGATATGGAGAATGGTATGGATGCAATTGAAATTGTGGACCGGATTGAAGAATTTCTTGATAAGAGAAAAAGAATTCCATTTTCATCCAATATAATTGTAAATGAAAATGAGGTATACGACCTGTTGGATGAACTGAGGAATATACTGCCGGAAGAATTCAAGCAATCCAGATGGATTGTGAAAGAAAGAGAAAATATGATAGAGGAAGCAAAAAGGTACTCTGAAAAAATAATAAAGGAGGCAAAAGAAAAGGCAGAAATTCTGATTAGTGAAACCGAGATACTAAAAAATGCTAATAGAAAATCGGAGGAAATGATGTCTGCAGTAGAAGCAAGAGCAAGGACCATAAGGCTGGAGGCTGAGGATTATGCTGATGAAAGGCTGGCAAATATGGAAGCTGTATTGCATAAACTACTGACTGCAATTGAAAAAGGAAGAGAACAATTCAGAAGTACACTGAGTTCAGGCGATAAATGATATGATAAATAATATTTATTGAATAAATATTATTTTTTGATATATTTATGTACTTGTGTTTATTTATAACAAGTTTGTAACAAAATATTCAGCAGGAGGATATAGTATTGGCAGTTCCAAAAAGGAAAACATCAAAATCTAAAAGAGACAAACGCAGGACTCATGACAGGTTAAAAATGGTAAACATTGTGGATTGCCCCAGATGTCATAGTAAAAAGACATCACACAGAGTCTGTGAAAATTGCGGCTATTACTCAGAACATGAGATAATAATATTTGAAGAGAAGGGCAAAAAGAAAGAAAAGAAAGAAACCAAAGAAGTAAGCAAATAAAAGTGAAAGAGGACCGAAGAAATAGGATTGGAGGTTTGTAATTTGAGTTTACGAAATTTTTTTTGTCCCGGTTTTGTAGCAGTAATAGGAGCTTCCAGAGAAGAAGAAAAAGTAGGTCATATAATCCTTGATAACATAATAAATTCAGGATATAAAGGTAAGTTGTTTCCAGTAAATCCTAAAGCAGATGAAATACACGGCATTAAATGTTACTCCTCAGTTTTAAATGTTCCAGGTGATATTGATTTAGCTATAATAGTTATCCCTGCACGGTTTGTATTGCAGGTTTTAGAAGAATGTTCAAAGAAAAATACGAAATGGTCTATAATTATTTCAGCAGGATTCAAAGAAACCGGAATAGAAGGTGCAAAAAGAGAAAGACAGCTGATTGAAAAAGCAAAGGACTATGGGATTAGAATATTAGGACCTAATTGTCTTGGAATCATTAATACTGAATGTCCCATAAATGCCACTTTCTCATCCAATATGCCTCCCATTGGTAAGATAGGTTTTATATCACAATCAGGTGCACTTGGTTCTTCTATCCTGGATTGGGCAAAAACCAATAAGATTGGATTTTCAAAATTTGTATCATTGGGTAACAAAGTCGATATTTCAGAAAACGATTTGTTTGATGACTGGGAGAATGATAAAGATACCGAGGTTATAACAGCATACCTTGAAGGTGTAAAATATGGCAGGGAATTTATCAGGATATCTTCAAGAGTTTCTAAGAAGAAACCTATAATTGTTATAAAGTCGGGAAACACAGATGCCGGAGCCCGGGCAGTATCATCACATACCGGTACTCTTGCCGGTTCAGCCAGAGCTTATGAGGCAGCTTTTAAGCAGGCAGGAATAATAAGGGCTAATACCATAAGGGATCTATTCGATTATGCCAAAGCTTTTTCATATCAACCATTGCCTAAAGGTAAAAAAGTTGCAATAATAACAAATGCAGGTGGTCCCGGTATTATGGCCACCGATGAATGTGAGAAAAGCGATATATCGCTGGCCAGTTTGGAAAAAGAAACCATAGATAGTTTGAAGGAATTTTTGCCAGAAGCGGCAAATTTTTATAATCCTATTGATATATTAGGGGATGCACTGGCAGATAGATACAAAAAGACACTGGAAGTGGTTGTAAATGATAGTAATGTTGATGCGGTAGTGGTGCTGCTTACGCCACAGACAATGACCCAGCCTTTAAAAACAGCAAGGGCAATTGTGGAAGTAATGGAAAATAGTGGCAAAAGTATTACGGTGCTGGCCAGTTTTATGGGAGGTTCTGAAGTCGAAAAAGCAGTAAAATTTTTAGCTGAAAAAAATATTCCAAACTTTGATATTCCGGAAGAAGCAATAGATACATTGAAAGTTATGATGGAGCACACTGATTGGAAATCCAGAAGGAGCTTTCCTATTGAAGATTTTAATGTTGATAATGGAATAGTCAAAAAAATATTTTATCAGTGCCGGAGTGAAGGCAGACTAGAGTTAGGGGAGATGGAATCTAGAGAAATTTTGGAGGCATACGACATAAGAATACCCAAAGCAGAATTAGCCTGTGATATAGATGAAGCAAAAGAAATAGCAGGCAGGATTGGATATCCAGTGGTGCTAAAAATTGTTTCTCCGAATATCTTACATAAAACTGATGTTGGCGGTGTTAAGATTGGAATAGATAATGAAAAAGAGCTGGAGGAAAATTATGACCAGATTCTTTTTAGTGTAGGCAAATATATGCCTGATGCCAATATACGCGGTATTCTGGTTCAGGAATTTATTAAAGATAAAAAAGAGACTATTATTGGAATGAGTGAAGACCCGCAGTTTGGGCCTATGATTATGTTTGGGCTTGGAGGAATATATGTTGAGGCACTTAAAGATGTTTCTTTCAGAATTGCACCTTTAAGCAGACAGGTTGCCAGAGAGATGGTAGAGGAAATCAAGACTGTCAAACTGCTTAAAGGCATAAGAGGTGAAGATCCTTCAGATATTGACAGCATAATTGAAATAATACTTAGAGTTTCTCATCTGGTTACGGATTTTCCAGAAATAATAGAAATGGATATAAATCCCTTATTTGTAAAAAAACAGGGAGAAGGCTCTATAGCTGGAGATGTAAGAATAAGAATAGGAGGTTAAAATGGTTCCGTTATTTTTTATTTCAAATCAACCTTTTTCTGGCAAGAGTTCGATGTGCGTAGGTGTAGGAAAATTATTTACTGAAAAAGGCCTGAAAGTAGGCTATATGAAACCAGTAGGGACGTTGCCAATCCGCGTAGGAGGAATAACTACAGATGAAGATGCGCAATATATCTCAAATATACTGGGCGTAAAAGAAGAACTTGAGGATATATGCCCTATTGTGTTAACCCAGCATTCTAACAGAGAAGGCCTGCAAGATCAAAGTTTTTCTAAGGGTTTTGTGGATTTAATTGCTAAAGCTTACGAGAGAATTCAAAAGGGTAAGGATATTGTAATTTTAGAAGGGGCTAAAAGTGTTGAGGACGGCTACTTCCTGGGGATATCTTCAGATAAAATTTGTGAAAAATTGGGTGCCAGAGTAATTATGGTAATTAGATATAGCGCTGAAATTGTAGATCAAGTTCTTTATTCAAAGGAATTTTTAGGAGATTACCTGAGCGGCGTAATCATAAATTGGGTTCCAAGAAGCCAGATGAACTACCTCGAAGAATTGATAGTTCCATTTCTGACAAAAAAGGGAATAGAAATTTTTGGATATATAGCTTCGGACATGATGCTGTCCTCTGTAAGTATAAAGGAGATGTCCGAGCTTTTAGGCGGACAGATAATTTGCGCTAAGGATAAAGTTAATGAATTGGTGGAGACATTTATGGTTGGAGCTATGGGTCAGGAACAGGCGCTTAAATTTTTTAGAAGAAAGGCCAATAAAGCGGTTATAACAGGTGGAGACAGAGCGGATGTTCAGCTTGCAGCGCTGGAGACACCTACTAAATGTCTTATACTTACAGGTAATTTTCAGCCAAGCACTATAGTTCTGGGAAGGGCCGAAGAATTAGGCGTGCCTATGATTCTGGTTAATTATGATACGCTTACTGCAGTAGAGAAAGTTGGAGAAATTATCGGCCATGTAAGATTTCATGAAATTAAAAAAATAGATAAAATAGTTGAAGTGGTGCGGGAGCATATAGATATAAACAGATTGCTGAAAATTTCAAAAAAATAATTACAGCTAAAATCAACTATGGCGCAGTTTAACTCAAATAATTATTCAATAGTTATAGATGCAATGGGAGGAGATTTTGCCCCTGAAGAGATTGTTAGGGGTTCTATAGAAGCCAGAGCAGCCTTTAGAGTAAAAATAAAACTGGTTGGAAATAAAGATAAGATAAAGACAGTTGCAGCAGCCAGCCAGTTAAATCTTGAGGGTATAGAGATTGTTCCAAGCTTCCAGGAAGTAAGTATGAACGAATCCGCATCAGAAATACTAAAGAAAAAAAGGAATTCCTCAATTTTTATAGGTTCAGAACTCGCATCAAGGGGTCAGGGGGATGCTTTTCTCTCTGCCGGTAATACCGGTGCGGTTATGGCCTGCTCTCTTTTTAATATGAAAAGAATAGAAAATGTATTAAGACCTGCTATTGCAGTGGTAATACCTTTATCGGATAGGAAATTTGTATTAATAGATGCTGGAGCCAATGCTGATTGTAAACCTCAATACCTGAAGCAATTTGCTATAATGGGAAAAATTTATTCCGAGAATATTCTTGGAATAGACAATCCAAGAGTGGCTCTGGTTAATATTGGCGAGGAAGAAAAGAAAGGGAGCGAACTAGTGGTTGAAAGTTACAGATTACTCAAAAGCTATCCTAAAATTAATTTTATTGGAAATATAGAAGGCAGGGAACTGTTTGAGGGCGCAGCAGATGTAGTGGTTTGCGATGGGTTTGTAGGAAACGTAATATTGAAGTCAGCCGAGGGTCTGGCAAGCTTCTTTTTTGGTGAAATAAAACAAATCTTGACTTCAGGTATACTGGCCAAACTTTCAGCTTTAGGGCTCAAGAGCTCTTTTACAACGATGAAGAAGAGGTTTGATTATGAAGAATATGGAGGAGCACAACTTTTAGGGTTAAATGGACTGGTAATTATTTCTCATGGAAGCTCAAAGTCCAGAGCAATTAAAAATGCCATAAAAGTAGCCGTAGAAGGCTTGAAAACAAATCTAACCAGTAAGATCAATGAAGAAATTAATAATATAAATTAAAACAATAGTAAAAGGAGTAAGAATGGAAAATTTTGACAAGCTTAAAAAGATTTTAATTGACATACTTGGCGCCAAGGAAGAAGATATTAAGGCTGAAAGTAAATTTGTTGATGATCTGGGAGCTGACTCACTGGATTTAGTAGAACTTATTATGGCATTTGAGGATAAATTCGGGATAGAAATAAGCGATGAAGATGCTGAAAAAATTGTTACAGTAAAGAATACCCTGGATTATATTGATGCTCATTCTAAAAAATAATTTTAAATATGGATAAAAAAAGTTTTATAGTTATATAAGGTGGGGAAATTTATTTAATGAACGATGAGGGTGCCCTGAGGAGCAGAGTAAGAGACTGGTTAAAAAGTTTGGGAATTAATCCTGTAGATTTAAAAATTTATATACAAAGTTTAACTCACAGATCTTTTGCGCATCAGATAAATGTTCAATCACGGGGGAACGAACAGCTGGAGTTTTTGGGCGATAGTGTACTTTCATTTATCATTACATCATATTTATATAAAAAATACAGCAATTTTACCGAAGGGGAAATGGCTAAAATAAGAGCAGTTTTAATCAGTAGAGAGACGCTGTTTAAAATAGCCAGAGAAATAAAAATAGACCAGCAGATACTTTTAAGTGAAAATGAAGAATCCTGCAAGGGAAGAAAAAAAATATCTATTTTAGCTGATAGCGTAGAAGCTCTTATAGGTGCCATTTACGTTGATAAGGGAATTGATTTTACTTTTAATTTAGTCCTGGAAAGATATGAAGATAAAATTAAAGAAAAAATTAAAGCTTCTGAAATTATAGATTACAAAACTTATCTTCAGGAAGTTATTCAAACGGATTATTCCAAACTTGCAAAATATAAACTGGTCAAATCCGAAGGTCCCGATCATAATAAATCATTTTTTTCAGTGGTAATGATCGGTGATGAAATAATTGGCAGGGGCGAAGGAAAAAGTAAAAAAGATTCCGAACAGGATTCTGCAAAAAATACTTTAAAAACGCTGTATAATTTAAATTTATAATTTTTATTTAGGAAATTAAAGTTGTACTTAAAGAATATAACACTCCGGGGTTTTAAATCTTTCAAAAATAAAAGTCAATTATTTTTTGAGCCTGGAATCAGTGTAATTGTTGGGCCCAACGGAAGCGGTAAAAGCAATATAGCAGATGCTATCTCCTGGGTTCTGGGCGAGCAAAGCCCGAAATCACTTCGTGGGAACTCAATGGGAGATGTAATTTTCAGGAGTAAAGATGAAGAAATGGGAATTGCTGAAGTTTCTCTGATGTTTGATAACTCAAATAAATTATTTAATACAGAGTTCAGGGATGTTAAATTCACCCGAAGGGTATTTACAAGAGGAGGCAGTGAGTATTTTATAAATTCTTCACCCTGCAGACTAATAGACATACAGGAGCTTACAGCTGACACCGGGATAGGGAGGGGTTTGTATATTATTATAAATCAGGGACAGATTAATGAAATTGCAGTACTGAAACCTGTTGAAAGAAAAACTATAATAGATGAGGTACTGGGAATATCAAAACATAAAAACAGGAGGGATAAATCTCTGAGTAAGCTTCAAAAAGTAAAAAATGATGTCGAGAGGATAGATGATTTGATGGAAGAAATAAAAAGGACAATGGATCCCCTTGAAATTGAAGCAAAAAGAGCCCAAAAACATGCTGAAATTTTTAATTTACTTAAGGACGAGGAAATCTCTCTTTTTATCATCCATCTTAACCATTTAAATAATGAATGGGAAAGTGAAAACGAATCTTACAGGAAAAATAAAGATGAGTTAAAAGAAATCAGCAGTAAAATTTTAAGCGTAGAAAAGGAGAAGGACAATTTTATAAAAATCTCTAATAAGAAGCAGAATGAGTACGAATTCTGGAAAAAAAAGATTGACTGGTTTAATTCAGAAAAAAACAGACTCGAAAGTACCATAGTCCTGATTGAAAGTAAAAAGAATGTGTTCAGCACGTTATATAATATGTTCGATCTAAAGTTTTCAAGCGGTATGAGTAATAAGAACGAACTGAAGGGTCCATTGGAGAAAGACAAAAATGGTATTGATATATCTTATCTGCAGAAAATTTCAAATGGGCTTAAAAGGATTGATGACCTGCTCCTGAAATTTTTAGAAAATTTAAAGAAAACAGTAAAAGATAAAAATACTGTCGATTATGTTGAAAATGAAGGAAATTTAATTATAGAAGAGATAAAGAAATTACATAAGATAATTGGAACCAGTCAGCGAGGTAAAGATGCGATCAGTAAAAAAGAACCTCAAAAAGGAAATGAGAAGCAAGTCGATAATTTTAAGAAGAGACTGAGCCGGATTAGAATCATAAAGAATATTTGTATGACAAACCTGGAAAGGTCCAGAAAGATTCATTCAATTCTAAATGGCTATCTATCAGTTTCAGAAGATATAAAAAACAAACTTTACCCTGAATTTGAAAGAATAAGCAATTTAATTTCAGGCAGTCAGGATAAAATAAATGGACTTGACAGCAGGATAAACCAGCTAAGTATCTCTAGATCAAACCTGGAGAACAATATATATAAAATTGACTTAAAGAAGGAACAAATAAAGGAAAAGGTAGAAGCTATTACAGAGAATATTGTAGATAATTATAATTTATCAATTGATTATGTATTGAAAAGTTACAGTCCGAGCAGTGACATTAAGGAGTCAGAAGTTAAAGTAAAAAGGTTTAGAAATGAAATAAAGAAATATGGAAGTGTTAATCCCAATGCATCAATTGAATATAACAGAATAAAAAAAAGATTCGACTTCCTGGCTGATCAGAGTCTTGATCTGGTTGAAAGCAAAAAAAATCTGGAGGAATTGATTAAGGATATAAATGAAAGGATAGCTGACTATTTTTTTAAAAAATTTGATGAAATCAACCAGTGTTTTAAAAACTATTTTAAGATTCTATTTCCCTTAGGTGAGGGTGAGATGCAGTTTGAAAAAAGTGATAGCGAAAGCGATGATGAAATAGGTGTGGATCTGAAGGTAGATATTGGTAATAATAAGTTTGTTCCTCTTTCATTGTTATCCGGAGGAGAGAAATCTTTAGTTTCTATAGCATTTCTTTTTTCTATTTATTCAATAAATTCATCACCTTTTTATGTTTTTGATGAAGTAGATGCTTCGCTGGATGATGTAAATATTAGCAGATTTCTGACACTGGTGAAGAAATTTTCTGAAAAGCAGCAGATAATAATAATTACTCACCAGAAACGAACAATGGAAGTTGCAGATACGATTTATGGAGTAACTATGCAATCCAACGGAATTTCCAAAATAATTTCCGAAAAGATCGGGAAAAAATATGCAGAAGTTAATTAAAAATTTAAGTTATATCTGGAATAAGTTTAAAAATGACCGCGAGTCATTCTGGGACGAGCTTGAAGAACAGATGGTGACCAGTGATATCAGCATTAATACTGCCAGCAGGATATTAGAAGAAGTAAAAAACCATGTTTACCGTGAAAATATAAATAACCTTGAAAAAGTAAAATCTTCATTAAAACAGCAAATTATAGAAATTCTCAAGTGCAATGGAGATAGTAAATTAAATATATCATCCAGACCTCCCACGGTATTCCTGATAATTGGAGTAAATGGTGTGGGTAAGACCACCTCGATAGCAAAATTAGCCAATATGTTTAAAAAGAATGGAAAAAAGGTCTTGTTATCAGCAGCTGATACTTACAGATCGGCTGCAACGGAACAGTTACAATATTATGCTGAAATATTAGGAATGGATATGGTTTGCCACCAGAAGTTTTCAGACCCCGGGGCAGTAGTTTACGATAGTGTAGAAAAGGCAAAGGCCAGAGGAACCGATCTGGTAATAATTGATACTGCAGGAAGAATGCACACTTCGTATAATCTTATGGAAGAACTTAAAAAAATAAAAAAAGTAATCTGCAGGAGAATAGGCCGGGAAGTTGATGAAATATTGCTTGTAGTGGATTCCACTACAGGTCAGAATGCCAGAAATCAGGCAGAATTATTTAACAATTCATTAAATTTAACTGGAATTATTTTAACTAAAACCGACAGCACTTCTAAAGGCGGAATAGTGATTACTATAAAGAATGATCTGAATATTCCCATAAAGCTGATTACCAATGGTGAAAAATTAGAAGATATATGTTATTTTGATCCGGTTAGATTCACTGAATTGATATTCTCTTAATTTAAAACTCAAGACAGAAAGGGATTTTGTGAATGTTTGATCTGCTCACAGCCAAATTTGAAGATTTATTTTATAAAATAAGAAATAAAGGGAAATTAAGCCCAAATGATTTAGATAGTGCCTTAAGGGAAATCAAGCTGGCTTTACTGGAAGCTGATGTAAATTTTAAAGTGGTTAAAGAATTTATAGAAAATGTAAAGGCGAAGGCAACAGGCGAGAAGATATTGGAGAGCCTGACGCCTTATCAGCATGTAGTAAAAATAGTAAATGAAGAGATTATAAGAATGCTTGGTTCAAGCAGCAGCGGTGTTAGTTTTGCTTCCAGGGGTCCTACAATTATAATGACTGTTGGGCTTCATGGTTCTGGAAAAACCTCATCTGTTATTAAATTAGCTAATTTTTTAAAAACTAAATTTCAAAAAAAGGTATCTGTGATTGCTGCAGATGTATACAGGCCGGCTGCAGTACTACAGCTGGAAGATATGGCAAAAAATATAGATGTGGATGTTTATTCTGAAAATAATTCAGACCCGGTAGCCATATCGGTAAGAGGCGTAGAATTATTTAAAAAATCCGGGAGCGATGTAATCATAATTGATACTGCCGGAAGGTTACATATTGATGAAAATATGATGGATGAGATTGCAAATATCAGAAATAAAACCACGCCGCATCAAATATATCTCGTATTGGATGCCATGACCGGTCAGGAAGCTGTAAATATTGCTTCCAGTTTTAACCTGCGGGTTGAATGTGATGGAATAATCCTGACTAAATTAGACAGTGACACCAGGGGAGGTGCTGCGCTCTCAGTATATTATGTAGTTAAAAAACCGGTAAAATTTGTATCTAATGGGGAGAAAATCGATGATTTTGATATATTTTACCCGGACAGGATAGCTTCCAGAATATTAGGTAAGGGCGACATTTTAACACTGATTGAAAAAGCAGAAAAAGTAGTAAGTGAAAAAGAGGCAAAGGGAATAGAAGAGAAAATTTACAGGAATGAATTAAATTTTGAGGATTTTGTTGCACAGATAAGAAGTTTAAAGAAGATGGGGTCAATAGATAAGATATTTTCGATGATGCCTATAGTCAATAAAAGTAAAATATTTAAAAAAGTAAATTTAGATGATTCGCATCTGTCTCATATAGAAGCCATAATTAATTCTATGACTGTGGATGAAAGAAGAAAACCGCATATAATTAACGGCAGCAGAAAAAAGAGAATAGCAAAAGGAAGCGGCAATTCTGTATCAGAAGTAAATAAACTACTGGAACAATTTAGCAAAACAAAACAGATGCTAAAACAATTTTCAGGACTGAAAGGGAAATTTAAATTACCTCCTGGTAATTTTTAGGTAAAAAAAATATTTTGCAAGTTTTATAGAAAAATATATAATTATGAAAGCATAAAGCTATATATTTAGGAATTTGGAGGTTATAGATTGAGTGTAAAGATCAGGTTGGCTAGAATGGGTTCAAAAAAGAAACCCTTTTACAGAATTGTGGTAGCGGATATCAGGTCGCCAAGAGATGGAAGGTTCATTGAAAAAATAGGCATATATGATCCGAAATGTGATCCATCGAGAATAGAGGTAGATAAAGACAAGGCTCTTGATTGGATCAAGAAAGGTGCAAAACCGACAGATACGGTTCAAAAACTTTTTGATAAAATTGATCTAAAGAAGTAGTTATTACAATTAGACTGGAGGTAAACAGTGAAAGAACTTCTGGAGTACATGGTAAAAGAGTTGGTTGACAGTCCGGATGATGTTGAAATTACAGAAGAGGAGGAAGATGAGAGAACGGTGATTTTTAAACTAAAAGTAGCAGAAGATGATCTGGGAAAAGTAATTGGGAAAAAAGGAAGAACCGCAAATGCTCTGAGGATTTTAATGAGAGCCGCATCTGCTAAAAGAGGTAAAGCCTCTATTGTTAAGATCATGGATTGATAATTTAATATATAAATATAGATAGATTTTTTTAAACAGGCACTGGTAAATGTCAGAAGTAAGTGTAGATGCAAGGTTAATTGGGGTAATTGGTAAGCCGCATGGAATAAAAGGAGAAATAACTGTAGTGTTGCTTACTGATTATCCCAAAACTATTAAAAGTGGAGATGCTCTTTTTTTTGATGAAAAATGTAAGAAGAAAATAGATGTTGAAAGTATTAGATGGAAGAAAATAAAAAGATCTTACATTCCAGTAATTAAATTTAAAGGTATAGACAGCAGAAATGATGCTGAAAACTTAAAAGGTGCCGGACTCTTCCGGAGCGTAAAAGACAGTCCTGAACTAAAAGAGGATGAATACTGGGTAGACGATATAATAAATTGTATGGTTTATACAAAAAATAATATTTTTGTTGGTAAGGTAGTAAATGTGGAGAAATTTGCAGCAAATGATAATTTAGCAGTAAAAATAGAGAATAAGGATTTAGATATAAGAGATTCGGATAGTAATATTTTCTATATTCCTGTTATTGAAATTTATATTGAAAGTATAAATCTAAAAGATAAAAAAATAATATTAAAAAAAATTCCAGAATATATTTGAATTTGTTATTTTTTTATCACATTTTAAAACCTTTTCATTTGAAAAATGCTAAAAATAGATGTGGTGACCATTTTCCCAGACATGTTCGATAATATTATCGAGTTTGGGGTGCTAAAGAAAGCTTTTAAAAAAAATATCTGCCAGCTGAATATATACAACTTAAGAGATTTCTCGAATTATAAGTACGGCAGGGTTGATGATAGACCGTATGGTGGAGGTCCAGGTATGATATTAATGCCGGAACCCATAGACAATGCAATTACTTTCATTAAAAAAAAGAATAAAATTAAAAAGAAAGAAAAGCAAAAAACAATATTGCTTTCTCCCGGGGGAGAAAAGTTGAACCAGAATAAATTAAAGTATCTGTCAAATCTTGAAAATATAATACTTATTTGTGGAAGGTATGAAGGTGTTGACCAGAGAGTGATAGATTCTCTTATCGATTTCGAGATCTCCATAGGTGATTATGTATTAACCGGAGGTGAAATTCCGGCAATGGTTATAATAGATGGAGCGATAAGACTGCTTCCAGGTGTAGTCGGAAAAGAAGAATCTTTAAAGTCGGAATCATTTGAGGACAATCTGCTTGATTATCCCCAGTACACAAGACCACCGGTTTTTAAGGGAATGGATGTTCCTAAAATTCTTTTAAGCGGAAACCATAAAGATATCCAAAAGTGGAGAAAAGAAAAGTCACTGGAAATAACCAGAATAAAAAGACCGGATTTAATTGACAAGGACGGTTAAATTCATTATATTTGTTTGGTTCTTATTAGATTGAAAAAAAGATAGGCTGGAGTATAAGATGAATAAATTAGATAAAATAGAAAGTAAATACATAAAGACTGATATACCCGAATTTAGGCCGGGAGATAAAGTAAGAGTCAAGATAAAAATCAGCGAGGAAAATAAGGACAGGATTCAGGTCTTTGAAGGAATTGTAATAAGGATTAAAGGCTCTGGTATTAATAAAACATTTACGGTAAGGAAGATCTCTTTTAATAATGTAGGTGTTGAAAGAACATTTCTTTTAAATTCACCTGTAATTCAGTCTATCGAAAGAGTTAGCGAAGGCGCAGTAAGAAGGGCTAAATTATATTACCTTAGAGATAAAATTGGTAAAAAATCAAAAATTAAGTCTAAATAAATATGTAATGATTTTATATTAATGCCTTTTGAAAATAAACAGGTTAAAACCAAAAATAAAAAAATCTTAAAAGAATTTTTAGTATACGCTATTGTTATTTTAGCAGCGATAATATCAGCCACTTTAATTAGAATTTTTATATTTGAACCTTTTATTGTTCCCACTCCTTCCATGGAACCTACCTTAAGAGTTGGAGATAAAATAATAATCAATAAAATGGCATATAAATTTGGCACTGCTAAAAGAGGAGACATCGTAGCATTTCATTCATCAATATTAGGAAAAGATCTGGTCAAAAGAGTTATCGCTGTAGAGGGTGATGAAATTACCCTGACCAGTGAAGGTGAAATTTTCATAAGTGGTGAAAAAATCTCTGAAAGATACCTGCCAGCCAGTCAAAATATATTCTATATCAACCAGACCATAGTTGTCGGTGAAGACGGGGTATTTGTAATGGGAGATAACAGGAATAACAGTTTTGATAGCAGATTTTTTGGAACAATTGCAGAAGATGATATATTCGGGAAGTTTGTTTTAATTTACTGGCCCCCGTCAAGGTGGTAATTTTTTTATATTATTATGGAATTTAAAGAAATAAGAAGACTGGTAAATTTATGCAATTATGAGGATGATCTGTATATTACTGGCTATGAAAAAATAGCGGGTGTTGATGAAGTGGGAAGAGGCTCTTTAGCTGGACCTCTGGTTGCAGCGGCTGTCATTCTGGATAAAAGGAAGCTAATGATAGAAAACATAGATGACTCGAAGAAACTCAATGCAAATAAAAGGAAGCATATTTTTAAAAAAATAATTAGAAGCTGCTTGTGCTGGTCTGTAGTAAAAATCCCTCCTGATGAAATTGATAGGTTATCAATAACAAAAGCGAATGCGATTGCATTTAAAAGAGCAATTGGCGGCTTAAAAATAAAACCTGATATTATTTTATCAGATTTCATCAATATAGATCTAGGTACCGGATATTTACCCATTGTTAATGGCGACGAGCTCAGCATTTCCATTGCAGCTGCATCAATAATTGCAAAGGTGATCAGGGACCAGATAATGTTTAAGCTTTCGAGGTATTATCCTGAATATGGATTTGAACATAACAAGGGTTACGGCACCATAAAACATTTAAAATCTCTTCAAAAGTATGGACCCACTATGATTCATAGAGTATCTTTTAGAGGTGTTTTAAGTTAATAGTATTAACAGGAAAATTATAGGAAAAATAGGAGAGTCTATTGCCCGGAAACATTTGAAAGAAGAAGGGTATTTTATTTTACATAAAAATTATAGAAACAAATATGGCGAAATAGATATAATAGCCAAAAAGGGCAGAAATTTAATTTTTACTGAAGTTAAAACCAGGACGAATTTGGAGTACGGAGACCCGCTGGAGACCATAAATAAATTAAAGATTTCCAGAATAAAGAGAGCAGCCAGTTTTTATATTGCAAGCAACAAACTTTCAGGATTTAATCCCAGTTTTAATGTTATATCTATAATCATAAGTAGAAGTTTTATTGAAGAGATAGCAATAAAAGAAAGTACTCTGCAAGCAATAACCTCATTGGGTGCCCTAAAGGATAGCAAGAACCTGAAAATCGAACATATAGAGGATGCCTTTTGAAAAGTTAACCTGAAACCAGACTATTTGACGTAAAAAGAGTCTTAAAATATAATATTTAAAGTTGATAGAAGTATTATTGTATTGCTGCAGCAAAACAGCACTAAAAGAATACCGGGTATTTTTTAAATTATTTAAAAAAAAGTCATGACAATAAAAAAAGGAGTGACAAAAAGTAAAATGGGTAATGATGAAATACGTCAGAAATTAGAAGATCTTGAACTTATAAATTCTATAAATTTTGCCATTAACCGCGGCGATAGTTTAAATAAAATAATTGAACTTGTTTCTACAAAAACTAAAAAGCTGTTTTCGAGTTTTGGGGCAACTGTATATCTTTTAAGTGAGGATAAAAAATATCTGGTAATACAAAGGCTTAATCTTCCGTCAGCCGTAAAAAAAAGAATTGAAAGTTTGATTAAATCAGAAATAACCATGGTAAAAATTCCTCTAAGAGAGGGAAGCCATTATTATAAAACGCTTAAAGCAAAAAAACTGAAAATCATAAATGACACTGTCGAAATAAAAGAACTAATTCAGGAATTTGTTGAAACTATACCTGAAAATCAAAAAGTAATGAGGGTAATGATTAAAAAACTTATACCGAAGATCTGTAAAGTTTTAGGTATATGTTCGGTTATGATTGCTCCTCTTGTTACAAACAGCAAAGTTTTAGGGCTGATGGATATATCCGGAAGAAAACCTTTTGAAAATTTTGATCTGGAGAGAATTAGCTCTATTTCGAACCAGCTGGCTATTGCAATTAATAGAAAGCAAACAGAGGATAAAATAAGATTAATATTTGAGGGGATAAAAACAAATAAAAATAGGTTTAAAGAATTATTCGAACATATGAGCAGTGGTGTAGCAGTATATGAAGCTGTAAACGGTAGAAACGATTTTATCTTTAAGGATTTTAATAAAGCTGCGGAAAAAATAGATAAAATTAGAAAAAAGGACATTCTAGGAAAAAGTGTTCTGGAAGTGTTTCCGGGAATTAAGAATTTTGGGCTTTTTGATGTTTTTAAAAGAGTGTACAGAACCGGTAAGCCTGAAAAATACCCTATATCTTTTTATAAAGATAGGAGGATCACAGGTTGACGGCGTAATTATATCTATAAGCTGCATACAGGGGAAATAGTAGCTGTTTATGATGATATAACCAGACAAAAACAGGCGGAAGAATCATTAAAAATTAGTGAAAATTTCAGCTTAAGACTGATGGAAAATTCTGCTAATCCTATTATAGTATTTAATGCAGATGCTTCTATAAGATACGTGAATAAGGCACACGAAAAAATAACGGGTTTTAAATCAAGTGAGATTTTGGGTAAGAAACCACCTTTTCCGTGGTGGCCCAAAGAGATGGAAAATAAAAATAGCAAGAAGTTTAAAATTTTTTTAAAGAAAGGTTTAAATAAATATGAGCTTTTTTTTAATAATAAAAAGGGAGAAAAGTTATGGGTAGAGATTAGCGGAAAGCCGGTATTCAGCAATGGAAAGTTAAACTATACAATATCAAATTGGGTTGATGTAACTGACCGTAAAGTAATGGAGGATAATTTAAAGGTAAGCTATCATAAACTGCAGAAAATTCTGGAAGGTACTATACATACATTAGCAGGAATAGTGGAAATAAAGGACCCCTATACTTCCAGTCATCAAAAAAGAGTGTCTAAACTGGCTGTAGCTATTTCTAATGAGCTGGGAATAGAGAGTAAAATAATCGAGGGTATAAGGATAGCAGCAAATATTCATGATATAGGAAAAATAAATATACCTGCTTCAATTTTATCCAAGCCAGGGAAATTATCAAATATCGAATTTGATATGATAAAAACCCACTCCCAGTCAGGTTATGAGATGATTAAAGAGATAGAATTTCCAATGCCTATTGCAGAGATTATACTCCAGCATCATGAAAAGCTGGATGGCTCAGGATATCCCAGGGGTTTAAAAGATAAGGACATAATGTTTGAAGCAAAAATATTAACAGTGACCGATGTAGTAGAAGCCATGTCATCTGACAGACCTTACCGGCCTGCATTGGGCCTGGATAAGGCAATTGAAGAAATCAAAAAAAATAAAGGCATACTGCATGACCCTGGAATAGTTGATGCTTGTATTAAGGTTATTACTAAAAAAGGGTTTAGATTCGACTAGTTTTAGAGGAACTGTTACCTGATTTAACATATCTTTTATTTTTCCTGCCAGATTAAAATGCTTAATCTGCATATCTATTATGTAATTGACTATATGTGTAGATGTATATATAATTAGTGCATGCTCTTTAAGCTGGATAGTTTTACATTAATTGGTATTGATGCCATAAAGGTGTCTGTAGAAGTTCATATATCAAGAGGACTCCCTGAGGTTATCATTGTCGGATTGCCGGGAAAAGCTGTAAATGAATCAAGGCAGAGAGTGAGATCGGCGATAATCAATAGTGGATTTGATTTCCCCGTTAAAAAAATAATTGTAAATCTATCACCGGCAGACATAAAAAAAGACGGCTCTTATTATGATCTGCCAATGGCCCTTTCAATTCTTGCAGCAAGCGGTCAGATCAGGTGTGGTATGTTTAACGAATCTTGCTTTATAGGAGAACTGTCACTGGATGGCAGTATAAATCCAGTAAAAGGATTGATTTCAATGGCTGAGAAAGCACAGAGTATGGATAAAAAGTTTTTTTTTGTGCCATACGAGATTGCCAATCAGGCTTCTTTTATTTCCAGTATAAGTATTGTCGCATGCAAAAGTCTGGTTGAAACTGTAAAGGTTCTCACTGGCGGAGAACAAATAGAGAAATTTATATGTAAAGATAAAGAAAAGAATATTTCAAATAGAAACAATCATTATGATTTTGATTTAAAAGATGTGAAAGGTCAGCTTAAGGCAAAGAGGGCATTAGAAATAGCTGTAAGTGGAAGGCATAACATTATGTTAATAGGACCTCCCGGAAGTGGTAAAACTATGCTGGCCCAGAGAGCTGTTTCTATAATGCCGGACTTAAATCTGGAAGAGTGTATAGAGGTTACTAAAATTTATAGTTTATATGAAAAGTATGTTAAACATTTAATACAGGAAAGACCATTTCGAAATCCCCACCATACTATAAGCAGAGTGGGTCTTATTGGGGGAGGTATTAATCCGAGACCTGGAGAAATCAGTCTGGCTCATAGGGGACTGCTGTTTTTGGACGAGTTTTCGCAGTTTCCTAAAAATTTTATAGAGGATTTAAGGCAGCCCCTGGAAAATAAGGCAGTAATTATCACCAGAAATCATCTGTCTTACAGTTTTCCCTGTAATTTTATGTTAATAGTGGCTACGAACCCATGTTATTGCGGATATTTTGGAGATGAGGGCAGGAGATGTATCTGCAGCTTAAGAGAAGTAAGAAAGTTCTGGAAAAAAATATCAGGCCCTATTATAGACAGGATTGATATGAGAGTTACTGTTGCAAGACTGAAGGAAAGTAGTTTTATAAAAACTGAGTGTGGTGAAAGTTCAAATCAGATAAAAAACCGTATTAAGAAATGTATAAATATGCAAAACGAAAGATTTAAAGGTAAAAATGTCAGTTACAATTCTGAAATTGGAATAAATATTATTAATGAATGGTTAAAAAATAATAAAAATATAAGGGATTTAATATATACGATTTCAAGAAAATATAATTTAACGGCCAGGGGTATGGTTAGTATCTTAAAGGTATCCAGAACTATAGCTGATCTGGAAGAAAGTAAAAATATTAAAGACTGTCATATTATTGAAGCCGTTCATTACCGGGTTGGTTCTAATAATCTGGATAATAGCATTTGTATATGAAAAGTAGTAATGGTAAAAAAATATTATATATACTGGTTGAGAAGAAAGTTAAACCAGCAAGATTTATAGAAATATACAGGAGAAATTATGGTGATATAAATAAAACCCTGGATTATTTTTATAAATATAAAAGTTTGAAGCTGGAATATGGAACGAATGGAGAAGGTCATATTGATTTTAATCATAGTAATAACCGTTACCAGGAAGTGGTTGATTTCATTTTAAAAAATGAAGTAGACTTGCTTGATATTGGTGAGGATAGTTATCCTGACATATTAAGGCAGATATATTTACCCCCTCCGTTATTATTTTTCAGAGGCAATAAAATAAAGAAAGCGCAATTTAGTATTGCCATTGTCGGCAGCAGGAAATGTACTGCTTATGGGCGGGAAGTAGCCGGATATATAAGTAGAAATCTATCGGAAATTGGAATAACAGTTGTAAGCGGTCTTGCAGTTGGAATTGACAGCTATGCCCATAAGGCAGCATTAGAAGGAAAAGGTGGGAGCATCGGGGTACTGGGTTGTGGTATTGATATCATTTATCCTCCTGAGAATAAATATTTATATGAAGAAATACTTTCGAATGGCAGTATAATAACTGAATTTCTTCCAAAAACTCCGCCACTCAAAAACAATTTTCCGGTTAGAAATAGAATAATCAGTGGTCTTTGCAGAGGTGTTGTAGTTATAGAAGCTGGAGAGAAAAGTGGAGCAATAATAACCTGCGAAATGGCACTACGGCAAAACAGAGAAGTATTTGCAATTCCGGGAAATGTTTTTAATCCAATGAGCAGGGGATGCCACAAGCTAATAAAAAGCGGCGCAAAGCTGGTTGAAAGCATTGATGATATATTGGAGGAATTTTCCGAGTATTCTGGGGGAATTTTAAAATTGTGTGGAAACAGTGGTTATAATAACAACCGGCAAGCAAATGATAAGCAGGGTGCAAAGCTTGATAATAATGAGCTCAAGGTCTATGAGTTTATTGGATACAACCCGAAAAGTGTGGAGGAAATAGTAAAATATTCAAAAATAGAGGTTAAGGAAGTTTTGAGGATTTTGACATCTCTTGAGATTAAGCAGCTAATTAAAGAAGATAGTTTTAATAAATATAGTAGCTTATTTTAAATTTTATATTAAAATAATAATATATTTTTTAATTAGGAATTAAAAGGGAGCATAAAAGAATGGCATTATTCAGGAGAAAGAAAGTAGGGAGACCCAAGAATCCTCTGGGGTATGTATTGTACCAGTATGATAATATTATCAGGAAGGATTTAAAGAAGATTATAGCAGGGATACTGGCAAAAAAGAAACTTAATACCGGGAAGATTAATATTATTTTAGAAGATACTTTTAGTAAATTTGATACAATACTTGATGATTTAGCTAAAGAGAATTTAAAGATTGATTATAGATCAGACAAAATAAGATATATGATCGTTGATATGATAAATAAACTTAAATCTTTTTTTAAAAAAGCAAAAACGCATGATTTTAATCCATTAAAAATAGAGAAAGATGAAAAATCTCCCGGATTGGAGGAAATTATGGAAATCCGGAAGGTTATAAAAGTAAAGATGAAGGATATTGAGAGTGATTATTTGTGATTATGGATTTATTTAATTGTCTGGAACTATATATAAAGTACTTAAAATATGAAAAAAATTTATCTCTAAATTCTATAAATTCCTATCAAAAAGATATCTTACAATTTTTACATTTTTTAAAAGGTAAGAATATTAATGAAACCGCCGGGATAAATTTGGATATTTTCAGAGGTTTTCTTAAGTCTTTAGATAGTAATAATTATTCAAATAGAACTATTATCAGAAAGTACTCTTCCTTAATCAACTTCTTTAGATTTCTTGAAAGAAATGGTTATATTGATTTTCAGTTAACCCAGGCAATAAATGTTCCCCGCAAGCGTCACCGGTTTTACTCTTTTATGTCTATAAGTGAAATGGAAAGGCTTTTTAATAACCTTAAGCCTGAAAATGATTTAGAAATCAGGGATAGAGCTATACTTGAATTACTTTATTCTACTGGTGCCAGAATAAGCGAGGCGGAAGGTTTAAAAACTGGTGATATTGATCTTGAAAATAGTGAAATAATAGTTACCGGTAAGGGTAGAAAACAGAGACTGGTTTATTTAAATCAGACTGCAATATTCTGGATAAAAAAATATCTGCAAGTAAGAAGTAAATTAACTTATTCAGGTAAAGATAGATATATAAGGGATAATCATTTATTTTTAAATAAATTTGGGAAAAGATTATCCTCACGCAGCATAAGAACTATAGTTAAAAAATATGTAAAAAAAGCAGTTATTGGTAAAAATATCACACCTCACAGTATCAGACATAGTTTTGCTACTCATCTGCTTCAGGAAGGAGCGGGAATAAGGGAAATTCAAGAACTTCTGGGGCATGAAAACATATCTACTACACAGATATACACGCATTTAAATATTAAAAAATTAAAGAAAGACTACAGGAAATTTCACCCCAGAGCAGAAGCAAAATAGAATAAAAAATAGTTTTTTTACTGGAGATATCGAAAAAGATTTAATGAAAAGCTATCACGAAATTTTAGACACTAACATTTATTATTAATTGTTTGATGAAAGATATTGATTATGTTAGACTTTAACGTTGAAATTACGCACACCATTTGCAGCATTATGGTGAACAAATATAATTGTTAAAGTGGTGGAGGAAAAACCATAAGAATAGGGAGGTATTATTTTGAGTATTGTAACTATGAAGCAGTTGCTGGAGGTAGGGGTTCATTTTGGTCATCAGACTAAAAAGTGGAACCCTAAGATGAAGAAATATATATATACAGATAAAAATGGTATATATATAATTGACCTCCAGGAAACACAGAGGCTTCTAATTGAAGCGTATGAATATATTGAAAAAGTTGTGAGTGAGGGCGGGATTATATTGTTTGTAGGTACAAAAAAACAAATCCAGAATATAATCGAGTCTTATGCCACCGAATGTGGAATGCCATATGTTAAGAACAGGTGGCTGGGAGGCACTCTTACTAATTTTGAAACTATAAGTAAGAGAACAAAAAGAATTGATGAAATAGAAGAGATGGAAAAGTCAGGTATTTTTGAGAAGTTACCCAAAAAGGAGGTTCTGGGAATAAAGAGAGAGCACGAAAAGCTTCTATTCAATATCGGAGGTATAAGAAATATGAAAAAATTCCCCGATGTTCTTTATGCTATTGATCCTAATAAAGAGATGATTGCTATAAGAGAAGCAAGGAAGCTGGGGATACCTATTGTAGCTATAACAGATACAAATTGTGACCCTGATATTATTGATTTTGTTATTCCTGGTAATGATGATGCGATTCGTTCCTGTAATCTGATAACAAGTGTCATATGTGATGCTGTAAAAAAAGGAAAAGAGCAGAAAGTTAAGTTAGAGGAAAGCCCGGAGAAAAAAGAAGCAAAAAAGTTAGAAGAAGAAAAAACTGAAGGCGATTTAGAAGATTTACCTGAAGATAATATATGGGTTTAAAGATTGTAGGGAGGAATAATGGAAATCAAAGCTGAATTGGTAAAAGAATTACGGGAAAAAAGCAGTGCTGGTATGATGGATTGTAAGAAAGCTCTAGTTGAGAGCAATGGAGATATAAAGAAAGCAGAGGAGATATTAAAAGAAAATGGAATGGCGAAAGCTTTCAAAAAAGCTTCCAGGGCTACTAAAGAAGGTATAATTGATAGCTATATACATATAGGCTCTAAGATTGGTGTAATGCTCGAAGTCAATTGTGAAACTGATTTTGTAGCCAGAAATGAGATGTTCAAAAATTTTGTACATGATATTGCCCTTCATATTACAGCAGCAGCGCCGTTATATGTTTCAAAGGAGGATGTACCTCAAGATGTGCTGGATAAAGAGAAAGAACTTTACAGGAAGCAAGCCTTAAATGAAGGTAAACCTGAAAAAATTATAGACAAGATTGCTGAAGGTAAGCTTAAAAAATATTATGAAGAAAATTGCCTGCTGGAACAGCCATTTGTAAAAGATAATGATGTAAAGATTGAAGACTTGTTAAAACAGAATATAGCAAAAATTGGTGAAAATATAGTGATTAAAAGGTTTGAAAGATATATTCTTGGAGAAGAATAATAAGTAATTTCTAATATTTTTTTGCTTAAAAGATAATAGGCATAGAATATATGGAAAAATTAAAATACAAAAGGGTTTTACTTAAGATCAGCGGCCAGGCATTATTGGGTGATTTAGATTATGGAATAGACCCAAAGGTTACCAATAATATATCCAGTCAGGTAAAAGAGGTAGTAGAGTTAGGTGTAGAAGTCGCAGTAGTTATTGGTGGAGGGAATTTCTGGAGAGGTGTTTCTGCCAGCGCAAATGGTATGGATAGAACCACCGCTGATTATATTGGAATGCTGGCTACCATTATGAATGCATTAGGGCTTCAGAATGCGTTGGAAAGAATAGGAATAATTACCAGGGTTCAAACTGCAATATCAATGCAGGAAATTGCCGAACCTTTTATCAGGAGAAGGGCAGTAAGACATCTGGAGAAGAAAAGAGTGGTAATATTTGCTGGCGGGACCGGTAATCCGTATTTTACAACTGATACAGCTGCAGCGCTGAGAGCACTTGAAATAGAAGCCGAGATAATATTTAAAGCTACAAAAGTTGACGGTGTATACGATAAAGACCCTGTAAAATTTAAAGATGCCAGGAAGTTTGATAAATTGACTTTCCTGTATGTATTAAAGAAGAATCTCAGAGTTCTGGATTCTACAGCTACTTCCTTATGTATGGAAAATAATTTACCTATTGTTGTTTTTGATATTACAAAGCCAGGCAATATAAAAGGAGTTATAATGGGTAAAAAAATTGGTACTTTAGTTACAAAGGAGTAAAAAATGAAAGATGCACTACTTGTTGATGCGAAAATAAGAATGCATCAATCCCTGGAAAGAACTCAACATGAATTTAATACTATTAGGACAGGAAGAGCGTCCGTGTCTTTACTGGATAATATTTATATTGACTATTATGGCAGTAAAACTTTATTGAAACATATATCTAATGTCAGTATACCTGAACCGAGAGCTATTCTAATTTCACCTTACGAGCCAAAATTTTTAAAGGAGATTGAAACTCAAATATCCAAATCCGACATGGGTATCAATCCATCGAATAACGGAAAAGTTATCCGGCTGAATGTTCCTCCCTTAAATGAGGAAAGAAGAAAAGAATTAGTCAAATTAGTCAGGAAGATTGCAGAAGATGGGAAAGTAGCAATTAGAAATATTAGAAGAGAAATAAATGATGAATTTAAAAAATTGGAAAGTGGAAGCAAGATAACTGAAGACGATCTGATAAATTCTCAAAAGGAAGTTCAGGAAGTTACTGATGAATTTATAGAGAAGATTGATGATTCTTTAGCCCAGAAAGAAAAAGAAATTATGGAAGTGTAGGTAGGAAATACTTTGAGT
>JABMRD010000101.1 GCA_013202875.1 Actinomycetota bacterium
AGGTTTAAGTTCTGCTGTAGACTGAATTTCAATTAATTCATCTTTTGAATCCATAACTACATTCATATCCACCTGTGCCCTGGAGTCTTCTTCAAAGCAGAGATCAACCAGAATCTCGCCATCTACAATTCCTACACTTACCGCAGCTAGAAAATTTTCTATAGGCATCGTATCAATAATCTTCTTCTCAACCAGTGAATGCATGCAATCAAAAAGAGCAATAAAGCTTCCGGTTATTGATGCGGTCCTGGTTCCTCCATCAGCTTCAATTACATCACAGTCTATCCAGACAGTTCTTTCACCAATTTTATTTAAATCCACTACAGCCCTTAACGATCTGCCAATCAACCTCTGGATTTCATGGGTCCTGCCGTTAATTCTACCTGTAGTTTGAGCTCTGACTATCCTCTGCGGAGCAGCACCCGGGATCATATCATATTCTGCAGTGATCCAGCCTGACCCCCTGCCTGCTAAAAACCTGGGGACTTTATCTTCAACAGTAGCTGTGCAAATAATTCTGGTTTTCCCCATTTCAATAAACACCGAGCCGTCAGCATGCGATATGTAATTACGGGTTACTTTTATTTCTCTTAACCGGTCATTTTTCCTGTTGTCAATTCTTTTAACCATCACTGGTAACCTTTCCCTTTAAAATAATATTCAAATATTTTTTATTTTCTTTATATATCAAGTTTTGTTCTTATGACTTCCTTTATCTCTTCCCCGAGAAACATTTTCCCAACATCAAAAAAATTGCTGGCCATACCAGTTTCATAAAAAATCCTTTCCGGTTTTTTTTTGCCGGCTGTACATAATCCTTTTTCTGTAAGTATCTTCTTTACATCTTTGGCAGTTTCTACTGCTGAGCTTATTACCTTAATTCCATTACCGCTACATGATAAAATCCTTTTCTCTATTAATGGAAAATGGGTACAGCCAAGTATCAGCACATCAATCTCAGCATCAAATAATGGTTTTAGATAACCGTGAATAGCCTCATCAAGAAAATTGCCTTCAAGAATACCTCTTTCTATAAAATCTACCAGTAAAGGAGCAGGCACTGAAAATATTTTTATCTCCGGATCAATTTTTGCAATCTCGTCCGGGTATGCCTTGCTCTCAACTGTACCTTTAGTGGCAATAACTCCAATTCTTTTATTTTTGGTATTGTAAACCGCAGTCCTGGCTCCTGGCTCTATTACCCCTATTATGGGTATATCATATTGTTTTTTTAAGTCTTTTAAAGCCGCAGCGGTAGAGGTATTGCAGGCAATTACAATAAGTTTAACATCTTTGCCGTAAAGAAATCTGGTTATTTTAAAAACAAATTTTTTAACTTCATTCAAATCCCGCGGTCCATAGGGAACTCTTTCAGTATCCCCAAAATATATGGTATTTTCATCAGGAACAGTTTTTATTATTTCCTGTAAAACAGTAAGGCCGCCAACACCGGAATCAAATACTCCTATTGCTCTATTATCCAAATTTACTCTTTCTGTATTATTTATTAATTTCTCTTAAGTCCACCGGTAATCTTAAAAATATATGCTTTAACTGGTAAATCACGTTTTTTTAATCTACTAATTATATAATTTTTAAAATAAAAATAAAAAACTGATTATATCCTATTTATAAACCGGCCATTAACTCTTTGGCAAAGCAAAATTTTAAATATTATAACAGATGGTATCGGGTGAAGTAATGGTTTATATAATCGAAACAAATTCCTTTTTTTCTTTTTTACATAAATATTTGACAAGTCTCCTGGCTTGAGCCATACACATTGGCACACCGCCGCCGGGAAAAGACCATTGACCGGTCATATAGAAATTTTTTAATTTCGGTAGTTCCTTCGGCAAAAACTTTCCAAACAGTTCAATCGTTGGAAGCCATCCCTCATATGAACCCCGCCAGTTGCCTGTATACCTCTCCCAGGTAATAGGAGTTGCCATGTCTTTCGTTTCGATCTGATCCGTTATGCCGGGGAGTTTTTTCTCCAGTTCCTTAATGCATATGTTAAGAATTTTTTCTTTTTCTTCACGGTATTTCTGTTTATCTTTATAAAGTGAACTCCAGTAATCGTAATCAGACTCTATCTGAATTTCTATGACACTCTTTCCCGGAGGAGCAAAAGCGGGATCATGGCAGAAATGAAAATAGCCAATCCATTCACATTTTCTGCCGCCAATTAAAACCGGATTATCCAGCTTGAAACAATTGATTTCAACTTCACCGGACAGATCCCGGTTTACACCCAGACTTATAGAGATTATGGGCGGCCATAAACTGGGCTCTTTATACATCTTCTTGATTTCCGGGGTCAAATACTTACCTTCCAGCATATCATACATGGTAGATCTTCCGTCACAGGTAGAGATGATAATATCAGCCGGTATGCTTTTACCTTCTTGAGTTTCAATTCCCACCGCTCTACCATTTTCTATCAGTATCTTTTTAATTTTTTGGCTGTAATTGATTTTACCCCCAAGAGAAATAAAACACTTTTCAATTGCACGGGAAAAATGGAGTGAACCGCCCATAGGGTATCCGCCTTCGTGATTATGAAAATATGCTAGTGGCATAACTACCATCAGGGCAGGCATTTTTTTCACCGGAAACATCTGGAAAAGCATTTCACGCAAATCCTGGTTATGAAACATAGAAAGAAAATCTTCTATTTTGGTATTTTTAAGCCTTAGAAATGATGGCATAAATGGCAGCATTTTTAGAATATCTAGCAGGCTGAAACTACCAAAATCTGCATCCAGCGGCGGCCTGAATTTTCTATAAAAACGAACCAGATTAATTAATTTTCTGATAGCTTTTTTATCATCCGGGAATAATCTTAGAAGCTCGTTTTCCAACTTATCCACATTGGTATAGACAGTGAGACTTTTCCCCGACATCTCGATTTTCCGGAATCGTTCCGTGTAATAGAATTTCACGTTCTCCGCAACACCCAGTTCCTCAAAAATCGGATAAATCGAGCTTCCTTTATTTGATCCAAGTACCCAGTGCAGACAATGATCAAAGAGGTAATCACCGCGTTTCCATGAAGTACAGACACCACCGGGGATATTATGCATTTCATATATTTCTGAATCGTACCCGTTCATCTGCGCATAACATCCTGTGGAAAGACCTGCTATGCCTGCTCCTATGATACACATTTTTTTCATAGTTTAACTTCTCCCTTTAAATAAAATAGATTTCCCTTTTTAAAATTTATTTTAATCAACAAAATATCTCATATATTTATATTCTCAATTTAACTCTTTTTTAAGGACATAGTAAAATCTATCCTTCGCCATGCGTTCAATCCAGGGTTTATGCCCGCACCTTTCCAGAAGGATAAAGCGGAAATCCTTCAAAACACGGGAGAGGGGTTTCTGGACACCTTTACCAGGATGAGGATCATAGTCACCGTGAATCGCAACTACCGGGCACTGTATTTGTCTTCCCAGATTTAAAAGTTCCCCGCTGGCTCTAAGTTCCTCAGCATCTTTCCATACACTTTGAAAAATATAATACTGAAACTCTAATATCTCGCTTTTATAAGGCAGCGGATTATATGAATCAGCCTTGAAAAATATTTTTCCAAGCCTGGACATAAGAGTGTTTTTATCTTTAACTGCAGTATTATTCAAGGTTTCTATTATTGCCAAGATTTCCGTTTTTTCTTTTTCATTCAGGCGGCTTAACCTGGTTTTCATAATTTCTGCAGCATATTTTTTTTCAAATGGTCCGCTACCAACAAGTATTAGTTTTTTTACCATTGAAGGACACCTGGCTGTAAAAATAAAACTGAGCATAGCACCCCACGACCAGCTAATCAATGTGATGGGCAGGATTCCATTCTTTTTCAGGACGTCATATAATTCCTGGACCTGCCCTTCAAGTGATGCTGCTGTTTGAAGCGGTTCTAAAACACTCCAACCGATGGAGAGTTCCCTTGCCACAGGAGCCATTTCCCCGGGTGCTCCGGGTCCGCCGTGGATTACAGCAACATTAAAGGGAGATTTTCCATATTTCCTTAAGTTTTTCATACCATTTCTTTATTTTTTTAGCAGTATAAATCAAATATACTAAATTAGAAGACTTAAATTACCAGATACGATTGATTTTCCAGAAAGGCATGTAATTGTTGTAACCCAAAAATAATGAAAATAAAACATGGCTTATAAATCCCAAAACTTATTTATATGCATTTTTTCTATGGCTGATTCGTAATACTAATACGGTACTTCCCAATATTGTATATACCGCTCTGTAATTACCGATTCTATATGAGAATAATCCTGCAAATTCGCCTTTTAATTCTTTCCCTTTGAGTGGATTACATTTTAACATATTTTCAATCTCGTTTAATATTCCCGGTAATTCCTTTTTGTCTATTTTTCTTAAATCTTTTTTTACAGATAATTTATATACGATATTATATTCCAAGCTCTTTCCTTAGATCTTCTGAAGTTATTATTTTATCCTGTTTATCCTTTAACCTATCCAGAGCAATCTGATAATCTGCATACTCATTCAGATACTGTTCCAACGCAGACTTTATTATAAAACTTTTTTTTCTTCTAATCTCAAGGGATAAATCGTCCAGTTTTTCCGATACTTCTTCAGGCAGCCTTATGGTAATGATCTTAGACATATTAAACTCCTTCGTATTCTTTGTATTACAAAGAATACACTGTAATTATTTTCTTGTCAAAATTATATGCAGATGTAATCAGTTTATGGTAGAGGCGGCGGGAATCGGTCTTTCGCCTCACTTTGTTCGCTCACGTAACCGCAGACTCCTTCAGCTTTCGCTTCAGTCCGTCTTTTCGATTCCTTTGAAAACATGCATCCAGCATGTTTTCATTGTTGTAATTACACTGTTGTTTTTTCCATCCTCATCAAGAGCAATAGGTCATCTCTTTAGCCGCAGAGCCAGATCACTTGGATATAATGTGACATTTCATGGTTTGAGGCATATCCATGTCAGTATGCTAATAAAAGCAGGAGTTCCTATAAATACAATCTCTGCAAGAGTAGGACATTCCACCCCAAGCATTACTCATGATATATATGCTCACTTGCTCCCTGGGATGGGAAGACATGCTGTGGATCTCTTTGAGAGTATGTTGTTGAAGCAATCTGCACAAATTAGCTAAAATGAGGGATTAATAGAAATATAGCTCTGAAATGGCAGGGCAATGTTAAATTAAAGATTTCTATAGCACTGCATCAATTTTTCCGCCAGTCAACCATTATTAACCTGGTTCGAATCCTCTCTGGGCAGCCAAATAGAAAAAATCAAATTTATAACTAACCTGATTATTTTTCAATTATCTCCTGATAAATTATTGCTCTTGCTGTATTATCAGATTTAAATATTATTCCTATTTCACTACCTAGTTTAATACTGTCAAGAGTTATCTCTGTTACATTTTCTTTTTCCTCGGGTCTTTCAAGAATAACTTTTACTATTTTGCAGTCCTCTGACAGTTTAACTTCAGGAGAAATCTCTTTCTCGTTAGGTTCATTTATTAGCTGCTCTACAATTATTTTATTATTTTTAACATCAATGTCTTTTAAAATAGCATATACAAAGTATTCACCCTTTTGCGGGTCAGTATCTTCTACTATTTTCCCTGACTGATTACTATCCTGTATCGATGTTTCTGCAGGTGCTCCAGTAGTTTCTGAAATAGTTTCATCGGTTGTCTTTTCTATTGTGGTTTCAGTTTCTATTGCTGTTTTTTCAGCAGTCTTATTTATACATCCAGGTAATGTAAAAGATGCCACAAAAAATAAAATTACTATTATTGCAATAAATTTTTTCATTTTTTATTTCCTCCCAAAGCTTATTATATAATTAATATATTAAATATAGTATCATCGTTATTTCTGATTTATTTATAAGTAGGTAATTTATTGTAAAGTGGTAATTAAAAATTTAATTCTGGTATAAAAATATCTTCATTTAAGCTTAACAATTTGGTTCTAACATTGCGTATGATGACCAGCCAGAATTAAACAAGCCGCTAAAAAAAAGCTAAAAAAATAGCAATGCTATCAATCATTTTTAAGCGATACTTCGTCACTTAATATACACATGGGATTAGAACTGATAGTGCTTGGAGTTGTCCTCCTTTTCAAACTTAAGTTAATCCGTGACAAATCCGTGACATTAAGAGCAGACAAACCATAAAAGTTAATGCCCAGGCATGATAGATCTTCTATGCTGAAATATCCAGTTCATGGTGGAGGCGGCGGGAATCGAACCCGCGTCCGAAGACATTGTCACTTAAATATCTACAAGCTTGTTCCACATTTTAAATCTCACTTTTTATGCTCGCATGGACACGATCAAAAAAGCCAGCCCGCATTAAATTTCCCCCGGTACTACTGCAGACAAATCACACCAGAGTATCCTGTTAACCGGCGCCTGTTGAAAAGTACAGGAAACTTTTCGCAGACGTAGCAGCTTAAATTAAGCTGCTAAGGCTAATTTATTATTAGCGTTTATGTTTAGCTCAGTTATTTACGAGTTCTGATACTCGACTTGCAATTTAAGCTCAACCTATCTCCGTCGAATCCAGATCGCCCCCATTTAATTATGGGCAGAACTTCAGATTTAACGCAAGCTTATTCTATACTAAAACTAATATTTTTTCAAAGCTCTCTTTATTTCAAGTTCATGTTCTCTATTCTGTATATCTCTACGCTTATCTCTTTTAGCTTTGCCTTTGGCCAGTGCCAGTTCAACCTTAACTTTGTTTTTTATCATATATACTCTTAACGGAACCAGAGTAAGGCTTCTGTCAGTTAATTTCCCTGCTATTCTGTCAATCTCCCTCCTGTGCATAAGCAGCTTCCTGGTCCTTGTAGGGTTTATATCTTCAGCCCTGCTTTTGCTGTAGGGAGATATATGCATATTATAAAGAAGTAGCTCATCATTTCTTATCCTGCCGTAACTATCTTTTAAATTAAGCCTGTGGTCACGGATAGATTTGACTTCACACCCTTCCAGTATTATACCAGCCTCATAGGTGTTTAAAATAAAAAAATCCCTTAAAGCCTTCTTATTCCGGGCAATTATTATTTTATTTTCTTCATGACCACTCTTTTTTTTTAACCTGTTCATTTGATTTCACTTATAAGTGCCTTCATTTCCTCTACAGCTCTATTTAACTGTATATCTTCTGTAGCATCTGGTTCCAGCTCAACCAATATATCAGGCTCTATTCCTACTCCATCTACAGACAAACCTGAAGGTAAAAAATATTTTGCAGTTGTAAGCTTAATTCCAGAACCATCTGAAAGTTCATAAAGCACCTGAACAACTCCCTTTCCATAACTTCTCTCTCCAACCAAAATAGCTCTTTTATTATCTCTTAACGCACCGGCAACCATCTCAGAAGCGCTTGCTGAATATTCATTAATTAATATAACTAAGGGAATTTCAGTATATTTTCCTTCTCTGGCAGAATACTTACCAATTATTTCCTTATCCTCCATTCTTTCTCTTGTAGTAACAATTATGCCTTCATCTAAAAATAAATCACATACCTCAACTGCATCATCCACTACACCGCCCGGATTATATCTCATGTCTAAAATTAATCCCTTAGCACCATCTTCAATTAACTTTTGAATCTCTTTGTCAAGTTGTTGCGCACCTCCATTCTGAAAGGCATAATACCATATATGGCCTATATCCTCTTCAATAACCTCAGATACAAGGTTCGGAATGACAAATTTTGCTCTGGTGATAGTCAACTCAATGATTTCTTCCTCTAAATATCTGTAAATCGTAAGATCCACATCAGTACCCTCTTCACCTTTTATCATGGGCACTACCTTTTCCAGAGCCATATCCTTTATATCCATGCCGTCAACTTCAGTTATAATATCCCCTTCAGTTATACTCGCATAGAAGGCAGGGGTATCAGATAGAGTCCTCACCACGACAACCCGGCCTTCATTATCAAGTGTTACAACAACCCCTATGCCGCTCATAGTACCGCTATAGGACTCCATAATCTTTTTATATTCTTCAGCAGTGAAATATTCTGCATGTTTGTCATCAAGAACCGAAAGTATACCTTCTATAGCTGCTTTGAGTAATTCTTCCTTACTTTTTTCAACCAGTGCACTTCCGGAAATTAAATTTATAGCTTCCTCAATGGGTTTTATTTCAGAAGTGCTGTTTTGATTAACATTAAATACATATTTCTTAAAAGAATCAAAACTGATTCCTATCCATAATCCTGTAGAAAATGTAAATATTACAACTATTGCTGCGATTACTACTCTTAAAACATTTTTTTTCATAACAGTATCACCCGATTTATTAACGTTAAGCATTTAAATTATTATTATAAATAAGCACGCGGATCCTGCGGAGCTCCGTTTATCCTGACTTCAAAATGCAGATGCGGGCCTGTGGTCCATCCGGTAGAGCCAATCAGTCCTATTACCTGCCCTCTCTGTACAAACTGGCCCATAGAAACATTTATACTGGAAAGATGCGCATACCAGGTAGCAAAACCTCCTCCATGATAAAGCATAACCGAATTACCGTATCCGCCAAAGTAACCGGCCTGAACCACCTGGCCCCCATCTGCCGCTTTTACCGGAGTCCCGTAAGAGGCTACAATGTCTATACCTGAATGAAACCTGATATATCCAAATATTGGATGATATCTATTGCCGAAACCGGATATTATTCTTCCGGCTACGGGCCATGCAAATTTTCCTGAAGGGGCGGAACCGTACTTATAGCTTTCAAGAATTCTGGTAACCTCTGCTTCTTGAACCTTAAGATCCTTCTCCATCTGCATAAGAGCCTTCTTATTAGCAGTGGTCCCGGAAAGCAAATTCCTTTTTTCATCATACATGCCATTAACTTCACGAGCCTTCTGCGCAGCCTGTTCGACCAGCTGCCCTACCTTGTCTTCATGCTCTTTCTGTTTCTCCCTTAAATCAATTATGGATTTTTTTATTCCTATAGTTGCAGTCTTTTTTTCCTTAACCTCCAGGATATTCTGCGTATCCTGCCCGGCAAAAAGATTCATGAGCTTCAACTTTGATATGAAATCCAGGAAATCTTCTGCTTTCAGTAAAATTTCCAGTATATTGCTGTTTCCATTCTTATAAATTGCGGCAACTCTGTCATTTAAAATTCTTATTTTTTCTTGAAGCTCTTTTTCTATCCTTTTTAACTCTTCCTCTTTTAGAACCATCTCTATGGTTGCTTTATCAACCTCGCTCTTGGCTTCGGATAATTTAGTGTTAAGGTTGTCCAGTTCAGATAATGCACTCCGCAGCTGCCCCTCTACTTCATCTACCTGGGCCCTATACTGTGTTTCTGTCTTTGTTACTTCTTTGATTTTTTCCTGAGTATCTTCTAATTTCTCCTGTATTTGTTCTAATTCATCCTCATAGGACTGACTGTAAATAAATTTTGGTGATGCAGTAGAAATAAGATTAAAGCTGGAGAGTGCTATAATAATTGTTACAAATACGGCTATGATGTTCTTACTTTTAGTTATCATATCATTTCATTTTTTATTATAACTATTTTAATACTAATTAAAAAAAATTAAAAATTTAAAAATATAAGCCCTTAAACTTTTACATACCTTCTCAAGGCAATAATACTACTTAAAATTCCTATAAGGCCTCCCAGTACTAACACTCCTAAGTATACATATAACATAACATTACCGCTTCCAACTATAGCCAACTCTTTAATCCGCATAATATCTGCAATTGCTCTCTCACCCTTAATAAGTAAGAAATTACATATAAAATATAATAAGATAATAGAAATGATACTTCCTGCAAATCCCTCAAAAAAACCTTCAAACAGGAATGGAATTCTTACAAACCAGTTAGTGGCACCCACCAGTTTCATGACCTCAATCTCCTTCCTGCGGGCATAAATAGAGAGCCTTATGGTATTAAATATCAATACAATAGCTGCCAGAAGAAGCGCTATAATTATCAAAAATGATATGGTTCCAATAATTGCAGTTATTGCAAACAATGGTTTGACTACTTTCCTTTCATATATTACATCATCAACACCTTCTATAAAATTTCCATCCCTGTCATAAAAACGGAGCTCTGCCTGATCAATCTTTTCGGGATTATTTAAAGTTATATCAAAAGAAGCCGGAAGTGGATTCCCCTCGATCTCTTTTAAGATATCACTTCCTTCCATTTGCTTCTTAAATCTTTCCAGTGCCATGTCTTTGGATACATATTCTACACTTTCAGTTTCCTTCCAGCCTATTATCGCCTGTTCAATATATTCTTTTAACTCCTCAGAGATTTCATCTTTAAGATATACCCTCAACTCTACCTGGCTTTTTATTGAGCTCGTTATTCCCTGTATATCATAAACAATTACTGCAAAGACCCCCACGATAAACAAAGTAATGGCAACAGTAGTAATAGCAGTAAATCCCATAAAAAAGTTCCGTTTCAGACTGGTAAAAGTCTCACTAAAAAAATACCTGGTTCTTACCATCAGTCCCCATACACCCCTCTCTTCTGGTCCCTTATTATTTCTCCTTCTTCAAGCTCAATAACTCTTCTCCTCATTGAATTAACAATGTTCCTGTCATGTGTGGCCATCAGTACCGTGGTCCCGATAAGATTTATTCTGGATAATATTTTCATAATTCCTTCTGCTGTTCCTGGATCCAGATTCCCGGTAGGTTCGTCTGCAAGAAGTATGGGCGGCCTGTTCACAAATGCCCTGGCAACAGAAACTCTCTGTTGTTCACCAGCTGATAATTGATGTGGATATGAATTTAATTTATTATACAAACCTACAAGTTTTAAAACTTGCGGCACCCGAATTTTAATCTCATAAACCGGCTTCCCAATAACTTCAAGAGCAAATGCTACATTCTCAAACACGGTTTTATTTGACAGAAGCTTATAGTCCTGGAATACACATCCTATATTCCTTCTAAGTTGAGAAATTCTGCTCGATTTAAGATTACAGATATTCCTCTCGGCTATATATATATTGCCGTTACTTTCATCAATTTCTTTTATAAGCAACTTTATAAAGGTAGATTTGCCCGAACCGCTTGGACCTACCAAAAAAATAAACTCACCTTTTCTAATAACCAGATTGATGTTTTTCAATGCAACAGTATTATCCTCATATATTTTATTGATATTTTTTAATTCAATCATATTCATTTCAAACCGTCTCTTATATCCTTTATAATTTTAATAATGAAGAGTTTACCCTCTGGATAATTTTTTTTCAAGAAAACCTCTTATTAGTGAATCTATATTGCCATCCAGCACTGATTGTACATCTCCAATCTCAATTCCTGTTCTATGATCTTTAATTAATTGATATGGCTGAAGAATATAACTTCTTATTTGATTTCCCCATCCTATTTCTTTTTTTTCTCCCCTTACTTTATTAATTTCTTCTATATTTTTTTTCCGTTCCAGTTCAAAAAGCTTTGATTTTAAAATCTGTATAGCAGTTTGCCTGTTAAGTATTTGAGATCTTTCATTCTGACAATTTACCACAATATTTGTTGGAAGGTGTGTAATTCTTACCGCCGAATCTGTGACATTTACATGCTGGCCTCCGGCACTACTGGACTTGAAAGTCTCAATTCTTAAATCCTCCTTGCTTATTTTTATATCGATATCTTTATCGAGAAACGGTATTACATCCACAGAGGCAAAAGAAGTATGCCTGCGTTTAGAAGAATCAAAAGGTGAAATTCTCACCAGTCTATGAATTCCTTTTTCCGATTTCAGCAACCCATATGCGTTTTTGCCGGTGACAGTAAAAGTAACATTTTTTATTCCTGCTTCCTCACCTGTCTGATAATCATTAACACTATAAGAAAACTTTCTCCTGTCTATCCAGTGCATATACATCCCGAGCAGCATCTCGGCCCAATCCTGTGATTCTGTCCCTCCTGCCCCGGGATGGATAGTTACTACTGCGGGATAAGAATCGTATTTACCACTTAAAATTACTTTTTCTTCCAGATCACTTAACAAACCTTCAACATTATCTATATTTTCTTTCAGTTCCTTCTCCAGGCCTTTGTCCTCTTCTCCTTCAAGTATCTCCAGCGCTAACCTGGCATTTTCCATTTTCTCTTCTGAATTTTTAATATCACAAACTATTCCTTTAAGTTCAGCAATCTCCTGGGTAATATTTTGCGCCCTGTCTCGGTTTTCCCAGAATTCTTTGGAAAGAGTTTCACTTTGGAGTTTTTCAAGCCTGGCAATTTTATTATCTATTTCAAAGACAATCCCGCAAAAAAACCAGCTTTTGTAACAATTTATCTAATCTTAATTTATAATCTTCTATCATAAAATCCTCCGGTTTGTTTATTTATATTATATTATCTGCCGCAACACTTTTTATATTTCTTTCCGCTGCCACAGGGGCAAGGGTCATTTCTTCCGATTTTTTTTGCAGTTACAGGCTTTGCCTGTAAGGCTATTGATCCGGCTTCTAAGGGCCCACTGGTAACTATATTTGTCACTTCATTCTCTCTTACGGTTTTTTGTTTCTCCTGTTTCTCCCTGGTAACTACCCTGACATTATATAATAGTCTTACTGTATCAAACTTTATTTCCTCTATAAGCTCTTTAAATAAATTAAATGTCTCCCGTTTATATTCAACCAGCGGGTCCATTTGACCAATAGCCCGTAGTCCTATACCCTCCTGCAGGTAATCCATTTCTAAAAGATGGCTCCTCCACATATTATCAATAACATTTAACATCACTATTTTTTCCAGTTTTCTTATAACCGGAGTGGAATAGTTATTTTCCCTTTCCTCGTAAATCTGGTAAGCTCTTTCCATCAATTTTTCCTTTAAAATACCGATATCCCACTTATTCTCGCTAATCTTTCCCCTGTCTATGACTTCAGCTATAATGTCCCTCGAAAACAAAGGATTCATATAATTAGAAAGAGCGTCTAAATTCCAATTTTCCGGATAATCCGCAGGTTTTATTTTAATATCTACGCTTCTTGTTATTACATCCTTAATCATATCAAGAGCCATTTGTTTTAAATTCTCTTCTTCTAAAATTTTCTTTCTTATAGCGTAAATCACTTCTCTCTGCTTATTCATAACATCATCGTATTTAAGAACATGCTTCCTTATTTCAAAATTTCTTCCCTCTACCTGCCTCTGTGCATTTTCAATGGCCCTGCTTATTATAGGATGTTGTATTGGTAAATCATCTGGAAAATTAAAGGTCTCCATTACCCTATAAATCCTTTCCGATCCAAAAAGTCTCAGCAAATCATCTTCTGTGCTTAAATAAAACTGGCTTGAGCCAATATCTCCCTGGCGGCCGCTTCTTCCTCTGAGCTGATTATCAATTCTTCTGCTCTCATGCCTTTCAGTCCCCAGCACATGAAGGCCGCCAATCTCTACCACTCCTTCGCCAAGGACTATGTCTGTACCTCTTCCCGCCATATTTGTAGCAATAGTAACTGAATTTTTTTGCCCGGCCTTGGCAATGATTTGTGCTTCTTTTTCATGATATCTTGCGTTTAAAACTTCATGGGGTACGCCTCTTCTTTTCAGCATGTTGCTAAGTCTCTCAGACTTTTCAATAGATATGGTCCCCACCAGTACCGGTTGACCTCTGTGGCATCTGGAAACTATATCCTCTACAACATTATCAAATTTAATCTGTTCAGTTTTATAAATCAGATCAGGAAGGTCTTTCCTTATCATTGGCTCATTGGTAGGTATAACCACAGTTTCAAGCCTGTAAATATTCCTGAATTCGGCTGCTTCTGTTAGCGCAGTACCGGTCATGCCCGCTAATTTCTCATACATTCTAAAATAATTTTGGATAGTAACGGTGGCAAGTGTCTGATTTTCATCCCTGACTTTTACTCTTTCCCTGGCCTCTATAGCCTGATGCAGTCCATCGCTGTATCTTCTGCCAGGCATCAGTCTTCCAGTAAATTCATCAACAATAATTATCTCGCCGTTTTTCAGCATATAATCTACATCTCTTTTAAATAGATGATAGGCTTTAAGAGATTGATTTAAAGCATGTATGTATAGAAAATTAGAAGGATCGTATAAATTTTCTATACCAAGTATTCTTTCAACTTTTTCGACGCCTTCCTCTGTAATTGCTGCTGTTCTTGCTTTTTCATCTATTTCAAAGTCCTTGTCTATCTCCAGTCGTGGTACTATTTGTGTAAATTTCCTGTAAATCTCAGTAGTTCCATAAGCAACCCCGGAAATAATAAGGGGAGTTCTTGCTTCATCTATAAGAATACTGTCAACTTCGTCAATAATGACATACCGGTGACCATCCTGTACAATATTTTCCTTAGCCATTACCATATTATCTCTTAAATAATCAAATCCGAATTCATTATTTGTGCCATATATTACATCAGACCGGTATTGTTCTTTTTTCTCAAGGGCTGACATTTCATGTTGGATAAGACCTACTTTCAGTCCCAGAAACTTATAGATATCGCCCATCCACTCGCTATCTCTCTTTGCCAGATAATCATTTACTGTTACCAGATGGGTACTCCCGCCAGTAAAAGAATTTAAGTATACAGGGAGCGTTGCAACCAGTGTCTTTCCTTCACCTGTCTTCATTTCAGCAATTTTTCCCTCGAAAAGAACAACACCTCCCAGTATTTGAACATCAAAATGACGCATATTAAGAGTTCTTTTTGCTACCTCCCTTACCACTGCAAAAACCTCCGGCATCAAATCCTCCAGTTTCTGGCCGTTCTCATATCTCTGTTTAAAATCTATAGACTTTGCAGCCAGCTGACTGTCAGTAAGCAAACTTATATCTTTTTCAAAATTACTTACGGCACTAACTATCTCTTCATATTTTTTTATTTTTTTTCCTTCACCAAATTTAAGGATGTTTCCAATATTTTTAAACATTTGCAGTCACCTTTGTAATAATAATTCAATTACAGAGTACGCTCTATCAAACCATAATTTTTATCTTTTCTGCGATATACTACTGCAGTTTTTTCAGTCTCCGAATTAATAAAAACAAAAAAATCATGCCCCAGCAAATCCATTTGTAATACTGCTTCTTCCGGAGTTATTGGTTTTAAAGTAAAAGTTTTGGTCTTTACTATTGTTTTTCTAATCTTACTATCAACACTTTCAGTTTGCTGTTCATCAGTTTTGGGCCCGTCAAGTTCCTTTATATTACTGCTCTTTCTTCCCTTATTTATCAACTTTTCCCGGTATTTTTTGACCTGTCTCTCTAATTTACTGTTAACTTTATCTACAGCTTCAAAAAGATCAGTTCCTGAATCAGTCGCTCTAATAATTGCGCCACTTGTGAAAACAGTAATTTCTATCTTGTTATTTAAATTAATCCTTGGATTTTTTTCAAAGATAAACTTTACTTCTAATTTTATTATTTTATCTAAAATTTTAATTATCTTATTTTTAATTTTTCTCTCTACATAGTTCCGGATTTCTTCATCTAACTGAATATTCCTGCTTTTAATAATGAATTCCAATCTATCTCCTCCTTAGTTTTAACTTATTTAAAAATTTATATAAGAAATATCTTAATGCCACCCCAATACATTACTTTATTATTATCACATTTCTTGCTACATTGCCCCTCTCATCTTTTTCAAATTCAAATTCTACTTTCTCGCCCCTTCCCAGTGTTTTAAATCCATCTGCCTGTATAGAAGAGTAGTCTACAAAAATATCTCCGGTCTCCTTTGATTCTGCTTCTATAAAACCAAATCCATTCTCAGGACTAAACCATTTTACAATTCCCTTTAATCTTGTCACTCCGTTTATAACCCCCTGGCCAGAGTTAATAAATAAATTCTATCTGCACCTGCTCTTTTTAAAACACCGGCAATCTCACCCAATGTGCCTCCCGTAGTCCAGACATCATCTACCAGCAGCAGATTTTTTTCCGAGCTCAGGAGACAATTCTTAACTTTAAATGCTTCTTTTATATTGGTCTTTCTTTGCATAAAATCAAGGCCCTGCTGCTTTACAATTTTCCTTACTCTTAATATATTATCAGCAAATGGAATTTTAATTAACTTTGATAACGATCTGCATAATAGTTCCATATGCTTACCCGGAACCGTGTCTATATAATCAATTTTCTCATATTCATAATTTCTAATATAAGTTTGTTTTAAAAACACAGCAATAACTTCTTTTAAGTCATATATTCTATTATATTTATATTTCCTTATTATTCTTTTTATCTCTCCGTTATATATGGTAAAACTCCTATGCTTGTAAAAATTGAAGTCTTCATTCCTGCAAAAATTGCACACTTTATCATCCGGACTAATTCCGGATATCGGCCTGCCGCAATACTTACATATTTTATCACCGATTTCTTTAATTTTAGATATACACTGCCGGCAGATCAGTTCAGGACCAATTTTTCCACAAACAACACATAAAGGTGGAATAATAATATCTTTAAAAATATCAATCAAAATTTTATTAATTTTCCCTGGTATTTTCTGTATCAATATCAATTACTTCATTGGACATAATTTTTACACTTGGATGGATTTTTATTCCATCTTTTATAACGCTCTTGGAACCTATGACTGCTTTTTCCAAAATCGAAGCCTTGTCTTTTATTTTTGTATCATATCCTATAATTGCACCAATCAGAGAAGCATCTTTTCCTATATAACCGCTACCCCATTTTATACCTCTATACAAAACAGCTCTTTCATCTACAACAGTATTATCGCCAAGAATTATGGGGCCAAAAAGCTTTGCATCTTTTTTTATGATACAATTGTCCCCGATACATACTGGAGGAATTATTACTACTCCTTTCTGAATCTTGCAATTTTTTCCTACCCAGACACCTTCCTTGATTTTCTTTCCGGGAATATCAACCTTAACTTTACCTTCAAGTGCATCAAAATTACCCTGCTGGTACTGATCCAGACCTCCTACATCATTCCAATATTGACTATGCTGGTAACCATAATATAAAACATTTTTACCTATCAGTTCAGGGAAAAGATTCTTGCCAAAATCACAAAACTGCCCCCGTGGAGGTAAATAATTAAATATTTCTGGTTCAAAAATATATATTCCACTATTTGCCAGGTTTGATTTCGCTTCGCCGCCCAGAGGTTTTTCCTGGAAGCCTTTTATCCTCTTATCTTCATCTAACAATACAATGCCATACTGAGAGGTGTCTTCGACTTCAGTCAAAATGAGTGTCGCCACGCCACCTTTCTCTTTATGAAATCTTGCAGCATCAGTTAAATCAATATCGGTAAGGGCATCGCCGCTTATAACTAAAAAAGTACTGCCTTCAAAAAAATCTTCTACATTCTTTACTCCTCCTGCGGTCCCGAGCAGTTCTTTCTCATATGTATAAACTATGTTTATGCCCCATCTTGATCCATCACAAAAATAATTTCTTATCTCATCCGGATACCAGTGCAGATTGCAAACGATATCAGTAAAATTGTGTTTTACCAGAAGTCTTACAATATGTTCCATAACCGGTATGTTAACTATGGGAGCCATCGGCTTGGAGATTAAGTCTGTCAGTGGTCTCAGCCTTGTTCCCAGACCTGCTGCCAGTACCATGGCCTTGGTTTTATTCATTTTAGCTCTACACCACTTCCATTATTTATCTCTTACTTTTAAAAATTTTACCAATATTCTTTTTATAAGGAGGGCAGATTACCCCCTCTTCAGTTATAATTGCAGTTATATTTTCAGCCGGTGTGACATCAAAAGCCGGATTTTCTACTGCCATAAATTCAGGAATGATAATTTTCCCAGAGACTTCTCTCATTTCTTTTTCATCTCTATATTCTATAGGGATATTATCCCCACTTTCTATTTTTATATCAACAGTTGAGATTGGAGCAGCAATATAGAACGGTATCCTGTAATATCTGGCAAGTATGGACAGGCTTAAAGTTCCTATTTTATTTGCCGCATCACCATTTGAAGCTATCCTGTCTGCACCAACAAGTACTGTATCAACCTCTCCTATTGACATAAAATACCCTGCCATATTATCAGATATAATAAAAAAAGGAATTTCTTCCTGGTGAAGTTCCCACGCGGTAAGTCTTGCCCCTTGAAGAAATGGTCTGGTCTCATCTACTATCACATTTGCCACTTTTCCTTCCGCATCCAAACTTCTTATTACTGCAAGTGCGGTGCCATAGCCTGAAGTTGCAAGCGCTCCTGCATTGCAATGAGTAAGTATTTTAATTTTACCGGTTTCCTTATCAAAGATTTTCTTTCCATTCTGCCCAATTTTCCAGTTAGTCTCCAGATCCTGCCTTCCAATTTCTTCAGCCTCTTCTATTAATTTGATCTTAATTTTTTCCACTTCCAGGTTCTTATAACCGGTTAAAATTTTTTTCATTCTATCCAGTGCCCAGAATAAATTTACAGCCGTCGGCCTGGCTCCGGAAAGTAATCTTATGTTATCATTTATATAATCTGCAAATTTTTCCTTATCTTCTCCCCTAAATTTTAATGCTGCCAGTGCAACACCATAACCGGCAGCGACTCCAATTGCAGGCGCTCCCCTTACAACCATATCTTTTATAGCTTTGGCTACACTATCTGCCGATTTACAACTCACATATACTTCTTCAAAAGGAAGTTTTCTCTGGTCTATTAATTTCAAAACAGATTTTTTCCATAAAAGAGTGCATACCCCGCTCTCTCCGGGGCAGCGGCTTATGTTCCCATTTCCCATGAACTAAGATATTCCTCCTGCTCATATGTTAATTTATCTATTTTTATTCCCATGCTCTTCAGTTTGAGTCTTGCTATCTTACTATCAATTTCTTCAGGGACTGAATAAACCTTTTTTAAAAGACTGCTGCTATTTTCAAAGATATATTTTGCACTTAAAGCCTGGTTTGCAAAACTCATATCCATAACGCTTGCCGGATGACCTTCAGCAGCGCTCAGATTTACCAGTCTTCCCTCAGCAAGAACATATATCTTTCTTCCATCTTTCATAAGATATTCTTCAACAAAGGGTCTGGCCTTTCTTTTAGACTTACTGTTTTTCTTGAGGTAATTCAAATCAATCTCAGCATCAAAATGACCGGAGTTTGCTAATATTACATTATCTCTGCAACTGGTTAAAATTGTCTTACCTATTACATTTTTGTTACCGGTGACCGATAAGAAAATATCCCCCACTTTTGCAGCTTCCCCGGAGCTCATTACATCAAATCCGTCCAGTTTAGCTTCTAATGCCTTCAAGGGATCTACCTCCAGTATTATTACAGAAGCACCCATTCCTTTCGCTCTGGCGGCTACTCCTCTTCCGCACCAGCCGTAACCGGCAATAACAAACTTCTTACCAGCAAGCAGGACGTTGGTTGCCCTCAAGATTCCGTCAATAGTGCTTTGCCCGGTCCCATACCGGTTATCAAAAAAATGCTTGGTCTTGGCATCATTTACGGCAATGATCGGATAAAAAAGTACGCCATTTTTTTCCATGCTCTTAAGCCTTATCACTCCTGTTGTTGTCTCTTCTGTACCGCCATAAACTCCTTTCAGCAACTCTCTTCTGCTGCTGTGAATGGTTGAAATCAAGTCTGCCCCATCATCCATAGTAATCTGTGGTTTTATATCAAGGACACTGCCTATATGCTTGTAATATGTCTTATTATCCTCACCTTTTATGGCAAATACCTTAATTTTAAAATCCTCAACGAGTGAAGCCGCTACATCATCCTGGGTGCTTAAGGGATTGGACGCGCATAAAGCCACATTGGCCCCTCCTTCTTTTAAAGCAATCATAAGATTTGCTGTTTCTGAAGTAACATGCAGGCAAGCCCCGACAGCCAGGTTTTTAAGAGACTTATTTTTTAAAAAATCTTCCCTGATTCCCTTCAGAACCGGCATCTCTCTTGCGGCCCATTCTATTTTATTTTTACCTTCTGCGGCTAAACCTGTGTCTTTTACATCAAAATTCATCAATTCTTTCCTTTCTAATTCTCTTTGTTTTTTATTTTATTTGCTTTTCAATCCAATTTTGCAAGCTCAGCTTTCAGTGATTGTATTTTCTCTACCGGGCTGGGGTCAATACCTGCTAAAAGTGCCAGATATACACTGGCTATATCTCCAAGATACATCGTTGATAATGCTTTTGCCAGTTTTGATTTTCCTTCTACCGGTATTTCTATAACCTCACTTACATTTCCCCTGATAAGATTTAAAGTCACATCAATACGTGTCTTTATCCTTATTCCCTCATCCTCATCCCTGAAAACCAGAAGTATGAATTTTCTGGTGGTTCCCTTAAGCCTTTCCCAGCCAACGGTTTCATTATGATTCAATTCCGGAAATTCATTCCACCAGCAGGGTGTTTTTGAATTCTCATTAAATTCACACTTCAGCCTATAAGCAACTGCCGCCAGCAATCCTTCTGTCCCGTATACTATAGGCAAATTATCTGAAATTTTTAAGGCTATTATCTTTGCAAAATTTTTATCACTGCTAACATCCCTGTTGTAAAGACTGGCTTTTACTTTTATCAGATCCAGAGCCTCTTCAATATCTCCGGAAGGTATGTTTATAATATCAAGATGATCCAGAGCCAGATAAGGTGGAAAAAATAAATAACCAATAGCACCTCTGGGCTGCAGTCCTGACGGTATTTTTATTATTGTTTTACTGTTGCTTCTGGCAATACTATCCAGCTTGCCACCGGAACAGACAGCAAGGATTTCACATCCACGGTCCAATGCCTGATTGATTGCGGAGATTGTCTCTTCAGTATTTCCGGAATAACTCACCGGAACTACCAGCCAGCCACTTTTTACAAAAGAAGGCAACCTGTATCCTTTTACAACCTCAACAGGTATCTCAATATCATCTTTTATTAAAACTTTTATAATATCACCGGCAAAACCTGATCCCCCCATTCCTAAAAAAGCAACTCCGCTAAATTTTTTTCCTTTTATATTTTCTAAATCAGTTTTCTGGACAATTTTTTTTGCTTCCAGCAGCTGCAAGTAAAAATTTTCTTCAACTTCCAGCATACCTTCCTTATCAATTTCTTTCATTTTACCCGGATCATCTAAAATATTCATACGAGACATCTCCTTAATCTTCTTTAAATGTTAATTTCCTGCAACATCCTTATTTCTCAAAAAACGTGACTAATGACTTTCTTTCCCAGTTCCTGGAGATATTTTACCTTTTTGTCACTTTCACCCTCTGTATATATTCTTACAACTGCTTCTGTTCCCGATGGCCTTATCATGACCCAGCTTCCATCTTCCATAATATATTTATATCCATCTATGGCAATAACCCTTCGGGCACCGGCTTTCTTTAAAATATCAGGGATACCTTTTTCAAGAAGAGCTTTTAAACTTTCCTTCCGGCGCAAATCAATTTCATAATCAATGCGCTTAAATACAAAATATCCAAATTCATTATAAATCTC
>JABMRD010000102.1 GCA_013202875.1 Actinomycetota bacterium
CATTTTCTTCTGTATTTTCCTTTATCTCACCCCCAGAGTTTTCCACAACCCCTTCAATACTGGCTCTATTAACGTTATTTAAATTAGTCTTTTTAATATTGGTATTGTTAGGGTGAACCTCATTCACCAGGGGTGGTGCACAGTATTCACCAGGGTGGTGCACGTCATTCACCACCCCTCCCTTTTTATCTTTATCAGACTGATTTGTCTTAACAGATAGTAAAGTATATAAATTAGAAGTTTTTGATTTATTATTCATTCTTGGTTCTTTTTTTATAAGACCCTTTTTAACCAGAGAGTTTATAATCATTTGAACTTGTCTTTCAGACATGCTACCTTTTTTTGAAATAGTTGGAACACTTGGAAAAGCTTTATCTTCCTTATCAACATATCTAGCAATAACAATATAGATCATTTTTTCATAAATAGTTAAGTCTTGCCGGTCCAGTAGATCATTTTCTAGATAAAACCAATTCTTTACTCGGCCATCTCTTAAGTTATCCTTACTCATTATACGGTTGCCTTTCAAACCATATTATCTAAACAAAAAAGCTCAGCAGAATGCTAAGCTTTTCATATTCAAATAACTTTGATTTTCTTTTTAAATTTAAGGTCTATGCCAGGTGAGCTATAGCCTTCACCCGTCCAGCGAAAAATAGTGTCGCTAGGCGAGCTACGGATGAAGCCAAGGATCCCACTGAGATTAAGACTTCTTTTATTACTTTATTCTTTATATCCAGAAGGAGAACTCTGAATTGTACCTTTTTCAAATCCTTAAGAAGGGGAATATAGTAATTGGCCACTTCCTCACTGCATCTGAAGCTTACATTGTTTCCATTCTTTTCTGATACTACTCTCTTACCCAGCTCAAGAGCAGCTATAATCTGAGAAGCCTTTGCCTTTCCTATTCCATCAATTATTAAAAATTCCGATAGCGATAAATCTAGTAGATTCTTTAGGCTGCCGTATTCAGTCAGTATTTTTTTAGCAAGATCAAGGGCAGAAAATTTTTCTTTACTGTTCCCTACTCCTGTTCTAAGTATTATCGCTAAAAGTTCACAATCGGAAAGATATTCAGATCCTTTCTTTATAAGCTTTTCTCTGGGCCTCTCAAGCTCAGGCCACCTATTTATGGGTAAGTAATCAATTTCCGTCCTGTAATTATTTTTCAAAAGGTTTTCCTCTATGAATTTTTATATTAAATAAAAATAATGGTAGCTTATTTATGTTTTTATGTAAATAAACAAATTAAAGTTTTAAAAAAATAGAAAAACTTAAAAATGATTCTGATGTCGGTAAAAAATTAAAAGGACCCTTAAAAAATTTCGGATCACTAAAAGCCTGGCTTTACAGAATAATAATACAACTTTTATAGCAGCATAGCAGGGTGATTGTAAATGATTATAGAATAATTATACCATTTTTTTAGGTATAACTTTTTCAAAACTTAGCTTGCTGTAACTTAAGGTAGCAAGTGTCCAGTTTTTGGGGTTCATACCAGAGACTATCCAGGCCCAATATATAGATGCTGGAAAAAATAGCTTTATATTTAAAGCTTTAGATTATTATAAATTAGCTTAACTTAAAAATAGAATTAGATCATAACTCATTATCAACGATTTTAGGAAACAAAACTGTTTACTACCTCCATGGCAATTTTAGTCCATTCCCATAATCTTTGGGGTTTATACTTAACTGTACTGATATCTTTCATTAAAATTTCCACATTACAGTCCTTAATTTTTTTTAAATTCTCTGTAAGCTTTCTTTTCATTGAATCAGCATCCCAAGTATCATACACAAAAATAGATGGGCTTAGTTTATAAGAAAATACATAATCTCTTCCTATATTTTTTGCACCTATTTCTAAATTAGCCCATTGACTTATCGATATCTTCCTAAGATTAGGTACCTTCTTTAAAATATCAATTTTCTTATGAAGTGGTTCACAACATCCATAATAATTTAATCCAAATCTTTCCATCCATTTAACTTCATATCGAATAGCAAATTCATTATGCATATCAGGTGAAACATCTGAAAATATTTGTGCTGTGCTATTTCCCCAAAGATCTTTTGCTTTTATCTTGTTAGGATTAAAGTTTTTTGAAGGCAGTTCTTTAGTATAACCTAGCCCACCAGAACCTATTCTATAATTACAATTATTCAAAGCTAAAAGATCTAGTTCTTCATATTGATCTAATTGGAAAAGATAAGCATCTACCAATCTTTTAATTGTTTTATGAACTAACTCAGGTCTCATAATTAAATCAGTCAACAACTTTTCAACACTCCACCACCGTATAAGTTCATCCCAAGGTGAAAACCAAAAACCAGGATAACCGCTTTTTTCAACCTTTAGAATTCCATTAAAAATATCTTCCATAATATCAAATTTTGCATCGGTATCTTCTTTAAAGTATATGACTTTAGGATTTTTAATTTTCTCAATATCCTCCTCGTTATCTATTTGTGATTGAAACCCTCTTGAATAAACAGCACTTTCTTTATCAGTCTTAGCAACACTAACAACTTCAGAAATTCCAAATCCAGTATTTTTAACTTCTAGATAACAGGGCATAGTAGGTTCAACCACCATATCTGCTCGCATATGGTTCCACCGATATATAGTTCTTCTAAGCCTAGTCTCTAAAATTTTAGTAAAGTTGTTAGATGTTTTAAGAGTTAATTCATCATCAACATTCATTTCATGCCAAGGTATTTCATTAATCCATACTAGAGGCCTTACTTGCTTCAAATCATTAAGAGCTTCCCACATTTTTATCTTTTGACTATTAATTTCTGAAGAAGCTATTTCGGCCTTTTTTTCCGCTAATTCTCTTAATATTTGTTTGTCTTTCTTTGTATAATTATAATTATCAAACTTTTCCCCAGGATTTGGAGATAAAGATATTAACTCTTCTAATACAATTATCTCTTCCATAATTCACCTCTTAAATTTTTTCCCTATCGCAAAAGAATATTTGTCTATAACACTTATTATCTTATCTCTTATCAATGACAATGGATCTGGAGCTAAGACTCCATTTCTAACCTTTTCGTATTGCAAAGGCAAAAACTGACTTGTTAAAGTTAAGGGAATATCAACATCTTTAAGGTTTTTTAGCAATAATTCAAAAGCTTTACCAACTTTTTTATTGTTCCAATAATATCTTGACCTATCAAAAAAACTATATTTTCTAGATAATCTCATATCATTTTCACTTCCTGAATAGTAACTAACCCAATGCTTTGGATCCTCTAACATCCCTCTATCTAAAACATCTATAAACCTAGAGAGTTTTTTATCAGAATTTAAGCTAAAAAGTTCTTTTTCAATTAAATTCAGCATAAAGACTGCTTCTCTTAATACATATGTAAGTATAGGGCCAAGTTTTAATATCTTGAATTTGTCTGATACCATTTTTTTTAAATTACTCGCAGTTTGGTAATCAGTTGCATGTGCTTCAAAAACAATATTTGGATAATCATCAAGTGCTCTAATAAGGTTTTCTGCAGCTTCACTACTATAGTCAATGACAATGTGGTCTCCGTGTTCTACCCCAGGTTGAACTACTACAGCTACTACTCTTTCCCAAGCATCAAAAAGTTTATTTTTATAAAATAATTCCTTTGTCACTTCCATAGTTTCCTTAAAATCTGAAACACTTGTGACTCTCCTTCCTTCCCTTACCTCACCACTACCTCCCGGGGCCGGTATATCTGTTCCAATAACATATACAGGGAGGATCTTATTATTATTAGTACCTATTTTAAATAGTGTAGATTCAGAAGTTTTGACTAAGTCTACTAATCTTTTAGCAATTAATTCTTTATCAATTTGACCATCTTCGTTAACCCTGTCTCCCTTCAAAGCTATACTCGTATCAATATGTATTTTTGAATACTCAGCTTGTATACAACTCTTTAAAAGATTATGGGCTTTTTTCATAGCAATAGATGAATCCTCATGTCTGAATGGGAATGGACCAATATGATCTCCACCTATTATTAACCTTTCCTTTGGGAATCCCATCTCCTGAGCAATAGAAAACAAATACTCTCTAAATTTTTCGGGAGTCATGTTTGAATATCCACCAAATTGGTTTACTTGATTGCAGGTAGATTCTATTATTATGTAATCATCTTCGGATTTAGAGTTTAGTAATGCAGACTCTAAAACGTATTTATTTATACTGCAAATAGAATAAACTCCTTTTGGACTTTGGCTATTATTTAAACTAATAAGTTTATTAAAATAGTTAATTACTTTATTCATTGAATACTGCTAAATTGTTCATTTGGCAATCTTGTTAAAAATTTTATCTACTTCTTCTTTGTAAGGAGTACCCTCCATGGGACCCTTTTTAGTTATTGATAGCGCACCTACGATATTTGCATAAAGTGCTGATTTTTTTAGATCCATTCCATTTATAAGGCCTGCAATAAATCCCGCACAATAACAATCTCCTGCACCTGTAGGGTCAATTACTTCCATATTGCCATCATATGGTGGAATATAAATATCCTTATCTTTTGTAAATACAGTGGATCCTCTTTCCCCCTGTTTGACAACGACAATCTCTGGACCCATATCAATCAATTCTTGTGCAGCTAGTTTTATATTTTTTTTATCATTTAATCCCAATATTTCTTCTTCGGTTGGAAAAACAATGTATGAATGAGTTATTATGTTGTTAAATACACTTCTACTGTTCTTTGTCATAAGCTCTATACGCATGTTTGGGTCAAAAGTTATTTTTCCTCCTGAAGATTTCATTATTTTTATAGCTTTGAGTATAGAATTTATACAATTATCATTTGCAGAAATCGTAGAACCTGTAACGTGTAAAATATCGAATTTAGATACATATTTAAAAATAATATCCCTTGGATAGATTTGTCCAGTTGCTGCTCTGGATAAATGATATATAAATTTTCTATTTCCATCTTTCATATAAGTAACAAATGCGACCCCAGTTGTATAGTCTTTTAAAATCTTAATATTAGATATTTCTACATCATCTTTTCTTAATCTATTTAATATCAGCTTTCCAAAGTCATCATCCCCAACAGCTCCAATAAAACCAGCCTTAATGCCTAACCGGGCAACAGCATCAATAAATACTCCAGAGGCCCCACTAGGATACGGTCCTAAAAAAATTCCTGGTACTTCTAGGGAATCATCTATATTTGGGCGCATTATTTCTACAAGCAAATCACCAATACATAATACAGTTTCATTTCTCATAAAAAAGAACCTTTCATTATTAAAGTATTAATTCTTATTTTTAATAATATTTATTTTCAATGGCATATTTGTATAAAGTTTCATAACTAAAATTATCTTAGTTTCTTAGTGGAATTTCTAATTATTAGATCTGTCTTAAGCCTAATAATATTTTGCTTTTTATTTACGTTAATATTTTTTTTGTCTAGCTTTTTAAATAAAAGTTCTGCAGCAATCCTTCCAATATCACTAACAGATTGTCGAACTGCAGTTATCTTAGGAAACATGCACTCAGGCCATTCTATATCATCAAAAGTAATAACACCGATATCGTCAGGTATTTTTATTCCTTTTTCATTAAGAATAATTAATAAGCCCTTCAAAATTTGTATATTTGCAGTAAATATTGCTTCAGGCTTCTTCCTGGCTTCTAACAATTCTTTAGATAATCTAATTCCACTCGCTATTTGATAATCTCCATATTTTATAAATCCATCATCAATTTCTATATTTGCTTCTTTTAAAGCGCGAAGATAACCATTTAACCTCTCTAGACCTGTCGTAGTTCCTTTAATACCAGCTATAGTGGCAATTTTTCTATATCCATTATCAACTAGAAACTTCACAGCCTTATAGGCTCCAATTTCATTATCAACTAACACAGAATCACATTTAATTCCTTTGATAAGTCTATCAATTAAAACTATTTTTCTATTATCTTTTAGCAATCTTTTTATATATGGAATATTTCTTTGTGTAGGCATGAGAATAATTCCGTCAATTCTATTTGATTCTATAGTCTTTAAATATCTCAATTCTTTCTTGGGATTTTCCATGTTATTACATATTATTACATTATAATTATGTTGAATTGCGATTTCTTCTACAGCCTCAGTTATAATAGCATTAAATCTTCCTTTAACATCCGTTACCACTAACCCTATTGTTTTTGTTTCTCTGGCAGCAAGGCTTCGGGCAATTGCATTTACTTCGTATTTAAGTTCTTTTACTACTTTTAATACTTTTTTCCTAGTTTCTTGTCTAACATTTGGTAAACCTCTTAATACTCTTGATACAGTAGCACTTGAAACTCCTGCTCTCCTAGCTACCGCCTGCATATTTACTTTCATAGCATAACCTTAACTTTCTTATTTTTACTTCAATATTTAAATGTTAAAGAAAATAGCTAGATTTACTAAAATTAACCTTTCACTGAACCTTCAGTAAGACCTGCAATAAAGTACTTTTGAAGAAATAAAAACAATATTACAATAGGTATTGAAATCAAAATTGCTCCAGCAAATAAAACACCATAGTTAATCGTAAACTGCCCAAAGAAATCAAGTATTCCTACAGTAACTGTTCGCATATCGGTTGTTGTCGTTATAGCCAATGCATAAATAAATTCCTGCCACGTTGCTACAACTATCCAAATACTAGCAGCTGCAATACCAGGTTTTGATAGAGGAATTACTGTCCTAAAAAAGGCACCGATTTTAGTACAGCCATCAACCATTGCAGCTTCTTCTATTTCCACAGGTATGTTGTCAAAAAAACTTTTTAGCAACCAAATTGATACCGGAACTGTAAAAGTTAGATAAGCTATTACCATGCCCATATAGGTGTTGATTAATCCCATGTTTCTTAAAATCTGATAAACAGGAATTACTATGCTGACAATTGGAATTAATTGGGTTAACAAAATTAAATAATATATAAAACGCTTTCCAAAAAAATTTAATTTAGAAAATGCGTATGCAGAAAATATCGATATAGTTAATGCGATTATTAAAGTAATAATTGAAACGATGGCACTGTTAATCAAGTATCTTATAAATTCAGGCTTTAAGGCTTCCTTATAATTTTGAATTGTGTAATTCTCTGAAAAAAATGTTGTAGGTGTAACAAACTGCTCACTTTCCGGTTTAAAAGAAAAACTCAAGGTCCAAAGTAATGGTACCATTATTATAAGAATAACAAAAATACTGATAATTAAATTAACTATTTTTAAAACTAAACCCTTTTTTTGTCTATTAAGCATGTCACATAGCTCCTGTTTTTCTCAATTCTCTTATATAAAATTGACTTAATATCAATATAGCTATCAAAGATAGAACCGCTATACTTGAAGCATAGCTAAATTTTAGTTGAGAAAAAGCTTGGTCGTATATTTCCACTGGAAATATTTGTGTACTCCTATTTGGGCCGCCTTTCGTCATTGTATATATAATATCAAAATAATTAAATGTCCAAATGGTAGTAAAAAGTAAAGTTATTCTAATAACTCCAGATATTTGGGGAATAATAACATGAATTATTCTTTGAAAATAATTTGCTCCATCTATCATTGCAGATTCGCTTAAATCTTTCCTTATATGCTGAAGAGCTGCTAAATACATAACAAATGAAAAAGGAAATCCTTTCCATATTGCTACAACAATTACAGCAATCATTGCTGTTCTCTCATTAGCTAAAAATGCAACGTATTCATCTATTATTCCCACTCTTAATAGTAAAGAATTAATTAATCCAATTTGAGGATTGAACATTAACTTCCATATAACACCAACAATAACTCCTGGAATAACCCATGAAATAAGAACTAAACTTCGCATAAACGACTGGCCTATCAAATTTTTTCTATTAAAAAACACTGCAAAAGAGAAACCAAATAAATTCTGTAATGCAACCACTAAAATAGTCCATATTGCAGAATTCTTTACCACTTTCCAAAATTGATATGATCTAATAGCTTTAAGGTAATTTGCAAAACCAATAAATGATGGATCTTTGGTGACAAAGCTAATATTGAAGAAACTTAAATATATAACTCTATATATAGGATAAAGAATAATTAATCCTATAATTAAAACCGATGGAAGTATAAATAAATATGCCCTTAATGATTCATATTTTTTAGTCGATTCACATTTTATCATGCTCTTTTCATTTTAGTCTTTTAGGATATGGAGAGCACTTTAGTAAACTAAACTACTCTCCATTACTTTATAAGAATTATTGTTTATAGAAATCGTCAAGTATATTTTGTATCTGATCTGAGGCTGTTTCAACGGCTTCTGTAACATCTGTACCCGCAAAAATACTTTGAATCATTTCTTGCTGTATTTCAGATACTTGTGGATATATAGGCGAAATAGGTCTGGGCTTTGCATTCATCAAATGCTCCAAAGTTAATTCAGGGTTGACTTTGTTAGCTAATAATTCTTCTGCTGCACTTATATTTGCTGGAACCAGAGAAGTAACTCCCTTATTGATTTCTGCAGAAGTCATAAAACTTATAAATTTAAAAGCCTCCTCTTTGTTTGGTGAAGCCTCAGAGATTACCATAGTCCAACCTCCTAAAGTCCCAATAGATTCTTTACCTTCAGGAGCTGGGCATTTATCAAGCCCCCACTCAAAATCTGCATCTGCTAAATTATCTTGGCCAAGCTGTGGGAACCAAAACATTGCCACTTTTTTGTTCTTGAAAAGTACAATATCTTCCTCTGCTATAGCAGCAGCAACTCCAATGGGTGCAAAACTAGAAAGACTTTTATAATATTCAAGAGCTTCAATAGTCTCTGGACTATTCAATATACAATTCTTTCCATCTTCAGACACTATACCACCACCATTACTGAAAATAAAGTGATCTGTAACACATATTGTCTTTTCACTTTTCCCACCTGGTAAAGCAATCCCCCACTGATCTTTATCGCTTATTGTTAGTTTTTCCAAAGTTTCAGCGAAATCTTCCCAAGTTAGTATCGGTGGATTATCAGGATCAAGGCCAGCCTCTGTAAACATATCCTTATCGTAAAAAGTAAACGACCATACATCTAAATCTGAAGGAATACCATATACTTCTCCCTGATATATTGTTGAATCCCATGCACCTGGGAAATAATCCTCTGGATTCATGTTGTACTCTGCAATATATTCTCCAAGGGGAATTATTGAACCAGAAGCTGCAAATTCTGCGTTCCAGATTTGATCTACTAAGAATACATCCGGAGCTTCTCCTCCTTCGATGGATATTAGAAGTTTATCCCTATATTGTTCATAAGGTATGGGATTAAAGTTTATTGTTACGCCAGGATTTTCTTCTTCATATCTAGTTTTAGCATCAGTTACATAATTAACTATTTGTTCTGATTCTTGTACAACCCAATAATCTAGTGTTATCGCTTCAGTAATTTCTTCCTCTGCTACTTCTTCAGCGGGTGCTTCTTCCTCTGCTACCGCTTCTTCTTCAGCAGCTGTCTCTTTACCTTTACAGCCTGCTAGAGAAAACACTGCAATCATTGATATGCTCAGTAACAGCACTACTATCCATAATAATGATTTTTTCATTTCTCCCTCCTTTAAAATGTAATTCTTTAATATTTTTTAATTTTAATTTATTTATAGAAATCTTCTCACCTCCCTAACATTTATGTTATTATCATTAAGATTAATGTAAACGCTTACATTCATGTACGCGCTTACATTACTATAAAATAATATTTTTGTCAAGCAGTTAATTCCAATTTTGTCATTTAAAAAATAAAAGTGGACTAAATATTTTAACTAGAAATTAGGAATATTTAGATCCTCATTTTTTACCTTGGCAATTCCAACAAGTTTTTTATCATACCAGAATCTAATCTCGGCAAGTCCTGATTTTTTATCAGGGACTATTCTTAGGTATACTCTTTCTCTTAATGGGACTCCCGATACAGAAAGTTCAAGTCTGTTTATTGATATCTTTCTATATGCATTTACAACTCTATCATCTCTTAGAGCAAATATATCCCTTGTTGATACAAATGGGCCAGGTATAATAAATTCTCTAAATAGCGATCTTTTCTCATCAATTGCTCTGTAGAATCTTATGTCGGGAATCTCACCAGTTGTGCTGTGAACCTGATAACTGTTGTATCTTGTTAGTTCAGAAGCTAACACTTTTCTTGCATCAGATATGCCTTTTATTCCTTCCCTTGCACAGGTACGTACAATCCACTTTAAATAACCTATTTTTTTATCTTGATAATATATGACTCATTAACGTATAATCACCATTATCGATAAGGGAAGCAAATAAAAAAAGGGGGGGAAGGAGATATTATGGCAAAATATCAAGATCTGGCAGATTCCATTATAAGAGGGGATAATGTAGAAAGTAAGAATATTGCCCAGAGACTAGTTGATGAGGGAGTATCTGCAGTGGAGATCCTAAACGATGGACTGGTACCCGGTATGGATGTGGTGGGAAAAAAGTTTAAGGCTAACGAGATGTACATACCTGAAGTACTGATAGCCGCAAGGGCTATGCATGCTGCGATGGACATAATAAAACCACTGCTTTCAGAATCCGGTGCAGATACTAAGGGTAAGATAATAATAGGTACGGTACAGGGAGATCTACACGATATCGGAAAGAACCTTGTAGGTATGATGCTTGAAGGCGGGGGATATACTGTAATTGATTTAGGAGTTGATGTCCCTCCAGAGAAGTTTATAGAAGAAATAAAAAAGAATGGTATTAAACTAATAGGTATATCAGCTCTTCTTACCACTACAATGACTGGTATGAAAACTGTAATTGATGCACTTAAAGTAGATAAGGAAACCGCTAATGTTAAAGTTATGGTTGGCGGTGCGCCGATAACTCAGGAATATGCAGACTCAATTGGTGCAGCAGGTTATGCCCCTGATGCGTCCGGTGCAGTTGGTTTGGCCAATGATCTACTTTCATAAGCAGATAGTATAAAATCCATTAAATTCTATTTAATAGGGATATTAAATTAGAAGTGTTCATCGGGATATAAGCACTTCTAATTTTTTTATGCGCCCAGTATGGGCAATAGCTAGGTGGTGAAAGTCCACTGTGGAGGTTATTATTATATTTAAAAGTAGTATTACCTGAAATTCAGATTTATATTATTTTTTATAGCATAGGCTTTAGCAAGTGATACAAACATTGCACCTCTATTCTTTTTGATTTTCCCTGTAAGATGTGTATCTTTGATTATACTTAAAAATATTCTTATCTTTTGCTCAGAAATCTTATCAACTATAGCTAGGAATGCTCCTAGGCTGTGATTATCATTAAGCTCTTCTGCTATTTCTTTAGCTAGTTGCTCCTTTTCTCTGGACCTATATCTTTTTGGTCCAGAATATTCCTTCATCTCACCTTCAGAGTTTTCCACAACCTCTTCCCTACTAGCCCTATTAACGTTATCTAAATTAGTTTCATTAACGTCAGTATCACTAGGGGCGCATTTTTCGGATTCTAGAATATGCTTTTTTAGGATTCTAGAATCCGCTTTTTTAGGATTCAGAAATTCTTTAATTTCTGGCTTTAATACATAAATCCTATTAGAATTTCCCTGTCCCATTCTTTTATCAATTATTAATTTGTATTTAACAAGCTTTCTTTTAAATGTAGTAGCAGTTTCATTGTTTATTTCTAGAA
>JABMRD010000007.1 GCA_013202875.1 Actinomycetota bacterium
ACATATGCCCCAATACGGAAGTTTTGGGAATCCGGTAAAGATGGCTCCACCTCTGCTGGAACCGGAGCTGGCCGCATATATCAGCGAATATCAATAATTTCCTTTTTTCCATAAAAACCTTCATGCACTTCAAATCGCTATATTTTCTCTGCTCCCGGGAAATGTTCCCAACAATCTCTTTAATTAAATAACCTCTGGGATTTGCTGATTTAATAATATCAAATTCCCACTTTGTTACATAGAAATGTGCCCCATTTACAATCTTTCTTTCAAGAGTTTCTTCCTCCTCCAGCAGATATTTTTTAAGACGTAAATTAAAGCTTTTTCCTATCTGCTTTGCGAAAGGACTGATCCTCTCAAAAACCCAGCAGTTCAGCTTTTCATACTGCTTTTTATCTTTTTTTATCCTGTAAATCAGGGGAGGTTTCAGGTCAGTTAAAATAATTCTTTTTAAAAACTCGAATAATCCGCATTCTATTATTTCAAGCCAGTTAACTTTCCCGGCATTTATATCCTCTTCGCATCTTCCCAGAATATAGGCAACAATCATCTTATGGGCCTGTTTGTCCAGCTCCGTAAGCTCAATTGTGCGGATCTGGTCATTCCATCTCTGCATACTGGCTGCTTCATAAATTTTTAAAAGAAGTGATTTATTTATCATAAAAACTTTCGTATTTTATATTACCTATAAGTTAAAATAAATTTTTGATAACAGTTAAAGTTTGTGATCACCAGAGCTTTAAATTAGTTTATATCATAGATGTTAATTCTTCAAACAAAAGTTGCGTGCCTGGTACTATAAATATAATCGATGTGCTATACTTTTACTTCTTTTAATCTGTCTAAAAATTAGTTAAGAGTCTAAAACTTTATTATAATTAACAAAAATTAAATGCATAATATGGACAGACTGCCTACAATTAAAACTTTTAATTCCAGGATAGAAGCGGAAATAGCTAAAAGCTACCTGGAAGGTTTTGATATAAGAGCCGAGATATTTTCAGATGATGCCGGACAGAGCATCCCCTCCTTACAGAGTGTAAGAGGGGTGAAGCTTTTGACCAATTGGAAGGATCTTCAAAAAGCCCGCAGGCTCCTTGATAAAAAAAATTTATCAAATGAATAACTTTAAAAATCAAAACAGCAATTCCCGTAATATCCGGATAAGTAATTTAAAACCAGAAGACCTTGATAGTTATCTTAAAATAGAATTTGATGCATTTTTTGAAAAATTAAAATTTATATTCGGCAGTAATAAAGATGCTGCATATAGTATCATTAAATCAGAAATTACCGCAAACATCGATACCGGAAGATATTACAATGCCGTAATAGATGGGAAAATAGTTGGAATCGTTGAGATAGTAACCAGAGAAAACAGTAAGAGCCATACCAGAAATTTTTGGACCTTTGTTAAATACCTGGGTTTCTTTAGAGCATTCAAGGCATTCATCTTAACCTTTATGGAAACTCCCAAATTAGACATCAAGACTATTTATATTGACAATGTTACAGTTGATATAAATAGCAGAAGAAAAGGCATAGCTAAAAAAATGCTGTCTTTTGCAGAAGATTTTGCAAAAAGAAATGGAAAAAGTGCCTTAAAACTCTGGGTAGCCGGCAAAAATAAAAATGCCTGTAGCCTGTATAAAAAATTAGGGTTTAATCAACTGGTTGCAAGGTCTTCCCGGATAGCAGAAAGGTATACCGGATACCGGGACTGGATATATATGAAAAAAGAAATCCTTTAATCTTTTTAATATTTGGAGATAAAAGATTGTATGCCATTTATATAGATTTCTTCTGATTTTATATAATTGTCATTATGTCTGCCCCTTGTCTTAAGGAATTGCCTGGGCTCATTTGCGGCATTATATAGCTTTACTGCATGGGAAAATGGGATATAATCATCTTCGCTGCTGTGGATAATCAATACCGGAATGCCTGCCCCTTTTAAATAATCAATAGTAGGATAGTCAAATTTGAAGAATTTTCTTACCGGCAGATAGGGGTGCAGCTCAGCTGCGATATCCTTGATTGAAGTAAAAGTAGAGTCTAAAATCAACGCTCTCGCCTTTACCTCTTTGGCCAGCCAGGCTGCAATAGGACCACCCAGGGACCGCCCGAAAATTATGATATCCAGGGGTCTTATTTTCTTATAACCTGTTAAATATTCCCAGGCTGCCCTGGCATCCAGATAGGTTCCCTTCTCATTTGGCCTGCCTTCGCTCTTACCATATCCGCGGTAATCAATTATAAAAACAGACAGCCCAAGTTTTCTATTGAAATAATCTATAAAGGTGAGCCTGGTTGAAATATTCCCCCCTTTCCCATGTAAGAACAGTATCACCCCTTTACTATTTCTTGCCGGCATAAACCAGCCGGAAAGGTTTATCCCATCAGAAGAACTAAAAATGATTTCTTCAAAATACAACTTTATATCAAAAGGAGTGGCCGTAATTTCTTTTTTTGGAGAATATACATGGTATGGCTGGGTCAGAAATTCATAAATAGCTGAAAACAAATGTATAATAATAATTACTGCTGCAGCTGAACCGAATCCAATAAGTATTTTTTGATATAACATCTTATCCTTTAGTATTTCTGGTTAAATTTATTTACCATATTATTATAACACTCAAACAGCTCATTTATAGAATCACTAAACATTTTATATTGATTCTCGAAGCAATCATAATTGCTGTTTTTCATACATTTTAACTGCTCTTCTTTATGAAGATTAATATTATAGGATATGGTCACTATATTATTCCTATCTGCTGAATAGCTTGCCGGGTAACTGAAATTTTCTAATTCATTTGAGAGTTCTATTAGCCTGGTTAAAAGAGTTTCTTCCACGGCAATTTCCCGGGGATCATTAAATATCCACTTTTCAGGATGTACCGAATTAACGTGATTTATGGCAGCTTCATATTCAGAAAGTATATAATTGACTTTCTCTAAGAACTCTTTTTCAGATATTATCCCAATCTCTTTTAAGTCCAGGCCGCTTACACTATAGATTACTTCCTTTTTTACATCTGGTTCAGTATTTCCTTCCCATAAATAATAAAACACATTTGGATAGAAATTTTCACCATCAATGGAAAGACTCTCATAGAACACACCGGAACCTTTATAGGTTTCCATATTAAGATAATAATTATAAGACATAAACCCGCTTTCTGCAGTTATATCTATTGGTATCCATCCATACCCCGGAAGCTTTATTTCCGCCCAGGCGTGAGCATACGGTAGCTGCCCGCCTCCCTCTTTTAATATGCTGAATGCAGGCACTCCCTGTACAAATTTAGCAGGAACCCCGGCAGCTCTGCATAAAGCTGCGTATAAAATGGAATAATCGGTACAAACCCCTTTTCTCTCTTGCAGGATATCTGAAGCGTAAGAGTAACTGGATGTTTTCTTGTCTAACTTTTCCTCATCATATACCATCCTGTCAGCTACAAAATTATATAGTTTCTCAGCAATTATCCTGGGGTTTTTTTCTTCCCCGATAATAGATTTTACTGTGGATTTGATTATCTGGGAGTCGCTATTTATATAATATTCACCGCTGGTATAAAGGGCTAAATCTTTATCCCCCGGATCATATGAGCCTGGGCCGTCTCCTATATCTGAATACTCATATTCATACAGCACAGCATCACAATTAATATATGCATTAGCTGATTCTCCTGCTGAAAGATTACCCAGGGGAAATTTAGCAATTAAATTATAGTCATCACTATATATCTCATCAGTTTCGCTGTAATTGGATTTACGGCTCTTTATAATCTGAAAAGGCCGGTAGGTTTGAGGAATTTCAAACAGACATACAAGGTCCTTTATATCTCCCGGTCCATTATTCGTAATAATATACTCAATACCAACCGTCATCTCATGGGCTTTAGTAATTAAGATATTTTCACTTAGTTCTGCCAGGTAAATCTTTTTTGAGGCTGTGACAGTATCAGTTCCATCATAAACCATAAGGACTATTTCATATTCTCCTGTACTGTCAAAAATATGGGGGATTTCTTTCCCGGTTAATTCCTGCGTAAACGATATATCCACACCTCTTATCTGCCACTGGAAACTTAAAGTATCACCATCGGCATCAGTCGAACCTTCAGCAGAGAAATACACTGGATTTCCAACCGTAAAGTAATTTCTGCTGGAACTCTGCTGATATACCTCCATAACTGCTGCAGGTAAGGTGTTTACCGGTTTTTCGCCTTCTATGTTTTCAGTATCCTGGAACCTGCCATTTATATTATTTTGCCCACCATCCTCAGGTAGTCTTCCACCGGTTATACTTTCCAGAATGGAGCAGCACCCAGTTGTAAAAACAAAAACAAGTGCGGTTAAAATAGTTAATGTTAAAAAATAGGCTTTTCTTCTCATTTAATTTTACAAAATAACAAATAAACGATAGAATTTATAAATTATGGAAGCAATAAAAAATTTCTTTACACTGGAAAATATGCGGTCACTATTTGAAATTACATATACCTGGCTTGAAGATTTACTCACGAGGGTTTTTGGCAGTTTAGGATATGAACCTTTAAGGAATTTATTTACCAATCCCTGGTTCTGGATAATCATAGTGGCGTTATTCCTGTTGAGTATCATTTTTAGAAGAAGATAACCTATTGTTTTCCCCGCCAGTTTTTCCCTCGCCCAAAAATATTTTAACCATAAAAGCAATAAAAATAATAATAAAAAATACAGCTATCGCCGCAGCTGTAAAAATTCCAGGATTGTTTTTAATTTTTTCAATAGCCATATATAACCTTGAATTGCTTTTTTTCAAATAATCTATAAACTTTTCATCCAATAGTTTTTCATCTGATTTGCTGACATGAGATATTCTATCTATTATTTTTTTATCTATATCTTCAGAAGGTTTTATAACAGCATCTTTTGCAATTTTTAAATATCTATTTATATTATTCATAATAAATAATTCCCATAAGATTTTAAGTCTCTGTATATTAGATTAAAATTAGTTTTTTTTGTTTCAACTTATAATTTTTTCATCTATACATTTTAATTTTTTCTTTTATTATCTTCCTTGCCCGGTGTATATTTGTCTTAACCGTTCCAATAGGTTTACCTGTTAGTTCTGAAATTTCTCTATAGCTGTAATCCTGCAGGTCCCTTAAAATTATTGGAATCCGGTAATTTTCATCGAGATTTACTATAATTTTCAATACTTTTTTTACCGTCTCTTTATTAAAAAAACTTTTTTCAAGGCTCTGGCTGAATTTTGTAAAAACTACTTCATGCTCCTCGGTTATCTTGTCCAGGCTAACTTTTTTATCTTTTATTTTTGAGTACAGCCTTAGTTTGTCAATACAGGTATTTACTGTAAGTTTCCTTATCCAGGTTTTAAAACTTGAAAGTCCTCTAAAACCCTTTATGGACAGGTATACTTTTACAAATACTTCCTGGCTTGCATCCTCTGCTTCATGGGTGTCTCTTAATATAAAAAAAGCAGTTGTATAGACATATTTTGAGAATTGCTTTACCAGCTCTTCAAACGCAGCCTTGTCTCCATTTTTTGATCTTGCAACTAATAATCTTTCGTCTGTTTCTTTATATTCACTTCCCTTATTATATTTTTCCAACGCTCTCCTCTTTTTAAAGCTTCCTATTCAACATTCTCTGTTGCTGGACTCTCAACCAATTCCAGGGTGATATTTAAATATTCTCCATCCCTATATATTTTTATATTCACTACATCTTCTACATTGCGTCTTAAGATCTGCCCAAGTAAATCAAAAGAGGTTTTCACTTCAATCCCATCAAATTCAGTGATTATATCCCCGGATTTTATTCCTGCTTCCTCTGCAGGATATCCTTCGATAGTACTTTCAATGTACACTCCAATTATGTCAGCCTTATTTTCCCCCATTAATATACCTGCAAAAGGAATCCTTGCTTTGCCGTACTTTATAATTTGCTCTGCAATATTAACCACTGTATCGCTGGGTATAGCAAATCCAATTCCGGCGCTTGCCCCTGATGGAGAAAGTATTAAAGTATTAATGCCTATTACCTTCCCGGCTGAATTTACCAGCGGGCCGCCGCTGTTACCCTGATTTATTGCGGCATCGGTCTGTATCAGGTTAACCATGTAAAGCGTTTCCTGTGAAATTGAAATATCCCTTCCCTTGGCACTTATCACTCCCGTGGTTACAGTTTGCTGAAGCCCGAAAGGACTTCCTGCTGCAATAACCAGGTCCCCTACTTTTGCGCTATCTATTGAGGTGAAGCTGGCCGCTGTCAGGCCGTCTGCTTCTATCTTTATAACTGCCACATCAGTATTTTCATCTGCTCCTACCAATTCTGCCGGATACTCACTGCCATCATATAAAGTCACCAGAATCTCTTCGGCGGCGGCGGCTACATGACTATTGGTGATAATATAACCATCTTCAGTATAAATTACTCCGGAACCTATTCCCTCTCCTTCCTGTATCTGCCCAAATATATCCTGGCTTTTTATAGTGACTCTTATATTTACAACTGAAGAAGTAATACCTTCTACAACTTCATTTATTGCTTTATCAAATTCTTCAAGTAAAAGTTTACTGCTTCCCCATTTTTCGTCCAGCCCTGCTGTACCTGCCTCCTCTTCTGCTAATTCATTTTCCCGTGTTTTATGTTCATCTGCAACCTGCTCTTCATTACCAGTAGAGCCTTTGAGTAAATCCGATGGGGATACTTTATTTATTACAGACAGAATACCCAGCGTAAGCGCTCCCCCCATAGATAAAAAGACTATCGCTGCCATTATTATGATAAGTCCCCTTATAAAAAAAGCCTTGAATCCATTATCCTCGTCCAATTTAAATCCATCCTTGCTGTTTTAAATATTAGATATTCATTCCGTTCCATCAGCCTCTTCAACAAAAATAGCGCCGGATCTTAATCCGAGGGCATCTTCCTGAATTTTCAATGCTGCTTCCGCAGGCAGTATATCCCCGGATATGACACTTTTAACGTTATCCCTTATAGCAGCTCTTATTACCCTTATAAGTTCTTCATGGGGTTTCCCGCGGCACATCTTCGCCTGCTGAAAAGCATTATAAACTATGTCATCATTTCTAATTACTTCATCTCCATCAATATTCTTTAAAACCGGAAAGGTATCTGTATTTGAAGTCCAGCCTATCTGCACCTCTTCAGTCAACATATATTGTATGAATTCATTTACTGCTTCTAATTCACTGCCGTAACAATTTACATTTATCATAAAACCAAGGCCTGAAATTAAAGGCGTAGGGTATTTATTGCTCTGCCAGGCCCTGGGTATTTTTGCTACACCGATATTTAGTCCGGCTTCCTGATATTCTTTTATGGACCGGATATTATCAATAATCATATGAGCATTTCCATTTTTGAATAATTCATTTATCTCGCTGTATTCAATATCGTAATATAAAATTTTTTCTTCATTATATATATAATCTAAGAATTCCATAGTCTTCTGCGTTGCCTGATTAGCTAAGGTCAAAGAACCGGAACTATAATCAACAATCCAATCCTCATATCCTCCTATAAAAGGTATTATCCAGTCTGCCTCATTTGCATTAAGTAAGAATCCATAAACCCCTTTATTAAAATTATTCACCTCATTACAATATTCAACAACCCCTTCAAAATCCATAGGAGGTTTATCTATCAAGTCTTTATTATAAAAAAGGGCTAAAAAATCAAAGCTCCTGAAAGGAATTATGTAATTTTTACCGTTATCTCCGGAAGTCTCCGCAAGACCTTCTAAAAATAAAGAATAATCTGCTTCGTCCACTATTTCTTTTAATACGTTTCCCGGAACAAGCCTTTGTACACCATCAAAATCAAGCAGCAGTACTTCAGGTCCTGCGCCGGCCAGACTAGCAGCTTCAAACTGGTCTTCCAGCTCCTCCTGGTTCCTAAAATGTCTTATTTCTATATCAATATGATCATACTCAGCCATAAAATTGTCCACGCTCTCCATCAGGGCAAATCTCTCTTTGGGGTCAAGGCAATCCCAGAGAGTTATCCAGGTTGGAAGTTTTTCACTGGCTGTAATTTCGCCATTCCCCTCCTCCGCTACTTCCTCTTCCGCTTTTCCCATATCCCCTTCTGCCTGGGGATTAATCAAATTACATGCTGTACTATTTAATAAAAAAAATAGGGAGAGCGCGATAGACATTATTATTAATCTTACAGGTGCCCTGCTTTTGCCCTTAAGCATATTTCCAACCATTTTATATCCTCAATTCTATTAATATGACCCGACTTTCACCAATTATATTATAAATGCAATTTTCATTCCATATCATAAAATTATAAAAAATAGCTGTCAAATAAAACCATCATTTATTTTATAAAAAGTGGGTGTCTTTTAAAAAATGCTGATAAGTATTATAAATAATCGGGTATTAAAATTATTTTGCTGCCTTCTTAGTACTTTACCATAAAAGGCGCCGTAAAGC
>JABMRD010000103.1 GCA_013202875.1 Actinomycetota bacterium
AGATTACTTAGCCTATACGCCTTTTTCTTATAGTGGGTTAGTCGAGCAATTAAAGTTTGAGGGGTATACACACGAAGAAGCTGTGTATGGAGTAGATAAATGTGGAGCTGACTGGAAAGAGCAAGCAGCATTAAAGGCTGAAGATTACTTAGATTATTCATCATTTTCACGAACTGGATTAATTGAGCAACTCGAATTCGAAGGATTTACACGGGAGCAAGCTGAATATGGTGTACAAGCCGTTGGACTTTAGTAGTGACTAAACAGTGGCACTATTATAATTGTCTTTAGAGCAGGAGGCAACTTTTAGAATTAGCTGAAATTTACGGACGAAAGAATGTAAAAAGTAAATTAAATTTCTGAAAAATCCCTTAGAAAAGTTCTAAGGCAGAACCCCGAGATATTTAGTAACCTAAAGCGTGAGCCAGGGTAAAAGATAACTTGGGGTTTCCTTTTTAATTTTACTACGCCAACTGTTTGTCAGTTAAAATTTATTTGTTGTTGTTTATATTACAATAGATTATAATATACTACAAATTAATTATTATATTATACTAGAGGGTAAAAATGGCTGAAGCAAAGGTTATTTCTGTTAGACTCAAGGAAGAACTTTTTGAGAAAGTAAAATTTGTCTCAAATAAAATAAGAAGGTCAAATAATTGGGTAATAAGAGAAGTACTGGAAAATTATCTTGATGATTTATACGATTTTGAAGAGGCAAAAAGGATTCTTTTAGATAAAACAGATAAAATAGTGTCACATGAACAAGCAAAGAGAGAAATTCTATCGGATTGAATGGAAAAATAGCGCTATTAAATCGATTAAAGTGGTGCCAAAAAATTACAGGGCAGAGCTCATAAGAGAAATTGAAAAATTATCCATAAATCCACTTCTGGGAAAAAAATTACAGGGCAGCAAAGAGGAATTTAGAGGGATAAGGATAAGCAATTATAGAATTATTTATTATATTAACTATCAAACAAAAAGTATTATTATTGTTAAATTTGGTCATAGAAAAGATATTTATAGGCAAATGTGAACTACCACTAGGCTAAAGACCGTTGAGTTTTCTGGCTACTATTATAAGGTAATGGAATGGGAAGAATTTAAAAAGAAACGCTTTAAAGAAAATTCCAAGCTAAAAGAAGAGTATGACAAATTGGAGCTGGAATATAAAATAAAAAGCCAGATAATTGATTTAAGAAGAAAGAAAAAACTAACCCAAAAACAATTAGCTGAGCTAATGGGTACCAGACAGCCAAGCGTAGCAAGACTGGAAAGCGGAGAATACAACCCATCTCTGGAATTTTTAAAAAAAGTTGCTGATATTTTAGATACTGAACTGGATATAAGATTTATTCCAAAGGCTGGCTAATTCTAAAATAGTACTCCTGTGCATTTATTGAAAACCCGGCTTTAGTTTGCCCGGTTTCCAACAGCCTACACAGGCTACATTACCTAGAAAAAATGTTACTCTTTTTAGTAAAGTAGGCAATCAAAAATCTATTCAATTTTTGTGATATAGTACGCAATTTATCCCACCCCTTGCAAACCCTGTTATATAATACATATAATATGCATATTAGGAACTAAAAAGAGTTTTATGATGAAGTTTACCAGGAGAAAAAACTACCGATAGTTTTAGAGCCGGAGGAGGTCCAAAGGCTTTTAAAAATTCCTAACAGAAGATACCTAACAGGCATACGCAATAAAGCTATTATTCTTGTTATGTTGAATATTGGGCCTCAGGGTAGTAGAGGTAACAGATCTAAAGCCTGGCAGTATTAACCTTACCAGCAGGAAATTGAGGGTTGTAAATGGTAAAGGTGGAGTTGACAGGGACCTAATTATCCCGGCCGGGATTGAAGAAACTTTAAGGCAGTGGAAGGGCAGGAAACCCAGGGGAACAAAATACTTTTTTGCTACCCTCAAAGGAAAGAAACTAAGTACAAGGTATTTGTGCGAGATGATCAAGCGTTATGGCCGGAAAGCAAAGATAGATAAGATCATAAGCCCTCATACCTTAAGACACACATTCGCTACCGAATACTACAGGCAGACAAAAGATATTGAGACCCTGAGAAGGATCCTGGGGTACGCAGATATAAGCACAACTACTATTTACATTACCCTGGCAAATATAGATGTAGAAAACGGAATGAAATCCTTTAAGGGCTTTTTATAAATTGCTTTTTAGTGATAAAATTTTCCGCATAGGGTAAATAAATAAAAAAATAATTAAGGATAAAATTAATACGTTAAATGGAAAATATTGGATTAATATCATACAATAATACAATCTAAAAACAAGATATCAGGAGGTAAAAAATGAGTATCGAATGGAGGGATAGCTTAGCTGCAATGATACTGAGCTGGTGCTTGGGAGCGCTTGGAGTTGATCGCTTTTACAGAGGGCAAATAGGCTTAGGAGTATTGAAACTTATTACAGGAGGAGGACTTGGTATTTGGTGGCTTGTTGATGCAATAATAGCTACTGTTAGGTTTGGAAGAGAAAACCGTAAATAGGCACAAAGAGAAAACTTTAAGTTTTATAAAGTCCAGCAACAGTTGGATAAACTTAATAAAATTAATCTTAGCGGCTACAGAGCCTCAAAATGCACTGTAGCCTCTAATCAAGACTATATATCTTTTCTTTACCTCAGCAGTAACTGCTTTTTTATGCCTCATTGCTAACATCCTACTACCCCCTATATTTAAAAGAAGTAGATCTTATGTTTAAATATATGAAGTTTATCTAAAATTTTCTAAATAATTTCAGATACTTTTTTAAATGCGCAACGATGCTGTTTGGGGTACTTTTTAATTGAGGCAATTCGAGATATTTTTATTTTGAGTATTTATAATTATAATTGTTATTAGGTAAGACTATAAAAATCTACAATAACCAAAATGAACAAATTAACTAGAGAAAATACAAAAAAGATATTGGATATATTCTACAGTACTCCCATAGTTTTATTTATTAACTTCTACAGGTTACTTATAAGAATAAAAATTTTTAACATGGATAGCATCCCTGAAGATAAAGCAGGCATTTTCGCAATAAATCACCCTACGGGTGCAGACCCAATAATACTGCTTGCTGCAGTAAAAAAGAAAATCTATTTTCTGGCAGATGGTGAAAACTTTAGAAGCACATTTACAAGCTTTTTTATGAGAAAATGTACCAAAAGTATCCCTATTTTCAAACAACGTTTTATGAAAAATATTAAAAGTTTTAAAGCAGTTTCTTCTATTCCACTAAATAAAAATGTATTTCTTGGAATATTTCCAGAGGGAAAACTTAATAAAAAGGATAAATTAGAAAAATTCCACAAAGGAGCAGCTTATTTAAGTTACAAAACTAAACTTCCAATAATCCCAGTCTATATCCACAATGTATTAAAAGGACCAAGTGAAAAAAGATTGCTGGGAAGAAACGTGTTAACCGAAGGAATTATTGCCCTAATAATTAATATTTTTAGAAAGATACATATCTTTATTGGCGAACCTATTAACCCTATAGCAGAAAACATAATAAAAGATTCTAAAAACCTAACAGATAAAAAGTCATACAAGCAAATTGTCGAGAACATCCACAAAGCCCTGGAAGAAGAATTTTTAGAACTAAAGACTAAAGCGGATAAGTTATTTAGCCCCTCCAAGGGAAATAGTAATTCTTTAGAATTAGAAAATTCTCAACTAGAAGAGTTTTAAGGGGATGATATTTTTCCTGGAAGTTTTTCTACTGGAAATAGCATACCAACCCAGAATGATTTTATTTAGATTTAATTGAGGAGGGATAATATAATTAGAGGTTATATCTCCATAATAATCACTTGCAAGTATATGTAGATGGAAACTTAATCCTAAAAAGTCTCCAAATGTTTGAATAGCTACTGTGGCTGCAGGAATTACATCTTTTTTACTACAGGATTTTATATAATATTAGGAAATAAGTAAGATTCCATAGTAAAAAGTTCTGAATTAAATAAGGTAAGGGCGGAAATCTCTGTTCCATAACAGCAACTGTATTAAATATTAATGAAAAAGCAGGGTTTTAATTAATTTTAATCTAAGAAAACATGCTTTGAAATTTCCTTATTATCAGTTATTGGTAATTTATCCTTATAAGTTAAGAAAGAATATATATTTTCCAATTTATCCAAGGTATTTTTAAAATCATGCTTTTTAATTAATTTTAAACTCTTTTTTGCCACCTCTTCTCTTAGACTTTTATCTTCCATAACCCAGAGTATCTTATGCGAAGCTTCTCTAACATCACCAGACCTAAAAAGATGACCATTAATTCCATCTTTTACCAGCTCAGGGATTGCCATTGAATTTGCTGCCACTACGGGTAGGCCACTGGCCATAGCTTCCATTATAGAGAGCCCCTGAAGTTCAACTTCGCTTGCACTTAAAAAAACATCACTTAACTTATATAATTGAAGTAGTTCATCATCTGAAACTGAACCGGTAAAAATTACTCTATCCAAAATATTAGTTATTCTGGCTAGGCGACTCAAATATTTTTTTTCTTTTCCTCTCCCAACAATTATAAATTGAAAGTTAATCTTATTTTTTATTAACGCCAGTGCTCTTATTAATAAATCTATTCTTTTTTCCTTTTCCAATCGGCTGACTGAGAGCAATATTATATTTCTAGTATTGATATTATATTTGTCCAATATTCTTTTATTATTAAGTTTCTTTTTATAATAAGAAAGATCCAATCCATTTGAAATAATATATATTGGCCTTCCAATACCCTTCTCTTTTATAATTTGAGAAGCTGTTTCAGATGCAACCGTCACTAATGAGATATTATTAAATATCTTTACAAAATAATTCCAGAACATTCTCTCCAGAATCTTGTAAATGGCAAGATCCCTTTTTATCTTAGAGTGAGGAAGAATATTGTCGGGGTGAAAATTATTTGTTCCTATAATCTTAATATTTCTTTTTTTTGCTTCCAGACAGGCTGCAGAAGAGATGAAAAAATGGTCTGATATATGAACAAGATCAGGATTAAATTCATCAAATAGATAACCCATAAATCTTCTTGCAAATGGTGAAAAATAATAATCTTTATGAATAAGAACCGGTATAGCGCTTAACCTGTAAACTTTAACTTCATCTTCAATACTTTTTTCCAGCTCAAGTCCTTTTCCGGGACAGGCTACTGCCACATCATATCCTCTCTTTGCTAGGCCAGTAGCTATTCGCTTGGTTGCTATTCCTGATCCGGTTATCTCGGGCGGATAGCATTCAATGGTAAATAGAATTTTTAACTTTTTGTCCATACTACTTTATAGGGCAATTACAAAAATTATTTTGTAGGTTAACTAAAAAATTTTTAGAATATAAGTTATAATCCACTTTCCGCACCTTCTTTGGTAAAAATATTATATTTTCAATTCCTCCGATTTTCAATTTATTAAAAATAATTATTGTAAAGTTTATTCTTAAGCTAAGATAGGTTTATGTCTAGATTTTGGGGTACATATCAACACATTGTATACTAAAATAACTTAAGTTAAATTAAGAACTCTTCAGCTGGTTTTAACTTAGATAAGTTTGTGTCCAAC
>JABMRD010000104.1 GCA_013202875.1 Actinomycetota bacterium
AGAACAGGCAGTATTATGGCCCTTATGACCAATGATCTTGAAGCAGTAAGGAATTTCCTGGGCCCGGGACTATTACATCTTTTTAATACTATTTTTGTTTTTATAACCACCCTAACTGTAATGTTTCTTATAAATGTAAGGCTATCACTTTACTCGCTGATTGCTATTCCCTTGATTCCCGTGCTGGTAAGCAAGCTGAGCGCTATGTTACATCGGAGATTTAAAAAGTCTCAGGAACAATATGCTGTCCTTTCAGCTAAAACCCAGGAGAGTATTGCCGGGATAAAAGTTATAAAATCATTTACCCAGGAGGAAAATGAAAAAAACATATTTTCTGAATTAAATCTTGAATATATGAAAAGAAACCTATCCCTTGCCAGAGCTAGAAACCTGTTCTGGCCATCAATGATTTTTGTAGGAGGAATTGGAACTACGGTTGTCCTGCTGGTAGGTGGGAAACAGGTAATAGATGGAACTTTGACCATAGGTCAATTCGTTCAATTTTCTGCTTATATTGGCTCCATTACCTGGCCCCTTATCTCCCTGGGGTGGGTCATAAATTTAATCCAGCGTGGTTCCGTTTCAATGGGTAGAATTAATAATGTATTTAAAATAAAACCGGATATAACAAGTCCTCAAAAACCGGCAGCTCCGGAAACTTTACAGGGTAATATCAGTTTTGATCATGTATTTTTTAGATATGAACTCAGTGAAAAAACAAAAAAGTTTATTAAGGCAACCTTTATTGACTTTAAAGATACATTCACCCGTGCCATTGAAAATAATTGGGTAATCAAAGACATGAGTTTCGATATTAAAGCAGGGATGAAGGTGGGCATAGTAGGATTTACCGGGTCTGCAAAATCAACTATAGCTAACCTCATTCCCCGTCTTTACAACCCACAAAAGGGTAAGATTCTGATAGATGGGTTTGATATAAGGTCCTACCCCCTGGAAGTTCTCCGGTCAAATATTGGATATGTTACCCAGGAACCTTTCCTCTTCTCAAAATCAATCAGGGAAAACATTTTATTTGGAAAAGAGGAGATCCTGTCACATCTAAGTGAGAGTGAGATTACAAATAAAATTATAGAAGTTTCAAAAACATCCCATCTCCATGAGGATATAAGACAGTTCCCCCAAAAATATGAAACTCTTATTGGTGAACGTGGAGTTACCTTATCGGGGGGACAGAAACAGAGACTGGCCATAGCCAGAGCTCTGCTTTCAGAGCCTGTAATTTTAGTCTTTGATGATTCGTTTTCAAACGTGGACACCAATACCGAGGAATTGATACTTTCTGATTTAAAACAAAAAACTTTTGGTATTACTACCATAATAATTTCCCACCGTATTTCCACCATAAAAGACTCTGATTTGATTATGGTTATTGATAATGGAGAAATAGAAGAAATGGGAAAACACAGTGAACTTATTAAAAAATGCAGTATATACCAGAGCTTATATTACAGACAGCAACTATCTGAAGAGTTAAGAGAGGAAGTTTAAAATAACCAAGGGGCAAAAGATGTTAGAAGGTTTTTACGAAAAAGATCTAGTAGAAAAACAAATAGATAAAAAAATAATTTTAAAACTTTTCAGATATATAAAGCCGTACAGGCTCCTTTTGGCCTTTACTATCTTTCTGCTTCTGGTTACAGCAGGCCTGCAGATGGCAGGGCCGTTCTTGTTAAAAATAGCTATTGACAATTATATTATGCCCGGGGAATTTAAAGGACTTCTCTATGTAGCAGTCCTATATGGTCTGATAATATTATTTGAATTTGTAATCAGGTACTTTCAGGGATATTACACCGAATATATGGGACAGAAGATAATGTACGATATGAGGATGGACATCTTTTCCCATATAAACAAGATGCCTATGTCCTTCTTTGATAAAAATCCAGTAGGAAGAATCATGACCAGGGTCACTACTGATGTTCAAACCCTAAATGAAATGCTATCCTCGGGAATTGTCACTATCTTTGGAGACATATTTATGATACTGGGTATTATGATTGTGATGCTCTCTTTGAACTGGAAACTATCACTTATAGCCTTTTCAGTACTGATCCTGCTGGCTATCACCACCTTTATATTCAGATCCAAAGTTAGAATAACTTTCAGAATCGTCAGGACAAAAATATCCAATATTAACTCCTTTTTGCAGGAAGCAATTTCCGGAATAAACACTACCAAGCTGTTTAACCGGCAAAAGGAAAACAATAAGGATTTTAAGGATCTTAGCCGGAGTTACCTGGATATTTACCTTAAAACCATATTTTATTACGCTGTATTTTACCCGGTGGTAATTATCATCAGTACCCTGGCAGTAGCTCTGATAATCTGGTACGGAGGGCAAAAAGTTATTGCCAATCTTCTTACTCTGGGAACCCTGGTGGCTTTTATACAGTACATAGAAAAATTCTTCCATCCCATAAGTGATTTGAGTGAAAAATTTGGAATCCTCCAGGAAGCCATAGCTGCTTCAGAAAGAATATTTAAACTTCTGGACCAGAAACCCTCTATTGTATCTCCTGCAAAACCTGTGAAAGTCAAAGAGATTAAGGGCAATATTAAATTTAATAAAGTATGGTTTGCCTACAATGATAAAAACTACGTGCTTAAAGATATTTCTTTCAAACTTGAAACAGGCCAGAGCGTGGCTTTCGTAGGAGCAACCGGGTCAGGAAAAACATCTGTAATAAACTTGCTTAATAGATTTTATGACATACAGAAAGGAAAGATTTTTCTTGACGATATAGATATAAAAAGTTTTGACCTGCAGGATTTAAGGAAACATATCGGGGTGGTAATGCAGGATGTATTTCTTTTTTCCGGTACCGTACTGGATAATATCCGTCTGGGAAATAAAGACATTTCCCTGGAAAGGGTAATTGAGGCTTCAAAATATGTAAATGCCAATAAATTTATAGAAAGACTTCCTGGCAAATACGACTATGAAGTGAAAGAGAGAGGACAGACATTATCAGTAGGCCAGCGCCAGCTAATTGCTTTTACCAGAGCTCTTGTATTCAATCCGGAAATCCTTCTGGTACTTGATGAAGCTACCTCAAGTATTGATTCTGAAATAGAAGCATTAATTCAGGACGCTCTGGGTAAAATAATGAAAAACAGGACCACCATAGTGATTGCCCACCGGCTCTCTACCATAAGGAATGTAGATAAAATAATAGTCCTGTCTCATGGCAGAATAGTAGAAAAGGGTACTCACAAGCAGCTTCTCAAACTAAGGGGAATTTACTACAAGCTATATAAATTTCAATACCAGCTGCAGGCTTAAAATTAACGTCTTCCCTGCCGCATATTTAATCTTTCTAATACCTACTGCCAGTATTCCGGTTTTGTTATTTCATTTCCATTACTATCAATGATTTTTTCGGATAGCTGGCTTTTTTAAAAATAACTGGTAAAAATCCTGACACTGAATATACAAAACTAATATTAAATTTAGTCTGGTTAATACATTATCATTTTTTAATGAATTTTCTTTATGATATAATCACTTTATTATTAGTAGATAACTTTTAATTTTACTGTTCAGTCATAATTTATATTGTCGATAAACTATAGGAGGCAGATGATTCTGCAAAATTTTTACTTAAATACTATAGTTATTCTACTTGCGTCATATCTCATTGGCTCCTTCCCGTCCGCACATATTGCCGGAAAAATAAAAGGTATTGATATAAGTAAAGAGGGAAGCAGAAATGTCGGTGGGATGAACACAATCACAAATGTAGGTAAATTCGCAGGAGTGACAGTAATAATTATTGATATTGGGAAAGGGGCACTGGCAGCTTACCTTGCCAGTAGATTTTCAGATCATATTTTTATCCCCCTTCTTGCTGTTGTATTTGCAGTGATGGGACATAATTGGATGGTATATATCGGTTTTAAAGGTGGAAAAGGAGTCTCAACATTTTTAGGGGGGTTGCTTTACCTGTCACCAATATCATTCCTTTTTCTTTACCTTCTATTTATACCTGTCGCTTTGTTCATTATCAAGGATTCATACCTTGCAACTGCTGTCGGATTCTTTTTCTTCTCTTTTTTTCTCGGGATTTACAAAGAAAGCCCCTGGTGGGTAATTTTTGGGCTCCTTGTAACCATAGTGTACAGTATAAAAAGCTACAGCTTTTTAAAATCATACTATACTGAAAAAAGAAAAGATGTAAGTCCGGCAGTTAAAAAAATATTTAAACCATTTTTCAAGGGAATGTAAAAAATGAAATGCCCCTACTGCTCAAACCCTGATACAAGGGTTATAGATTCCAGATTAACTGATTCTAATGATAATGTCAGAAGAAGAAGAATGTGCGAAAAATGCAGTAAAAGGTTTACAACCTATGAAAGGATGGAAAATCAGCCCATCGCAGTTATAAAGAAAGATGATACAAGACAGCCTTTTGACAGAAATAAGATACTCAGCGGATTAATCAGGGCATGTATAAAAAGAAACATAGGCACAGAAGTACTAAATAAAATTGTAGACGATATAGAAAACGAAATTTCCAATATGCCTTCCAATGAAATCCAATCTAAAGAAATAGGAAATCTTGTTCTTAAAAGATTAAAGAACCTGGATAAAGTTGCATATATTAGATTTGCTTCTGTTTACAAGCAATTCGATAGCATCAAACAATTTACCAAAGAATTATCGGAATTACAAAAATCAAAATAAAACCGGTTGTATTATAACTTGTATCTTAACACAGCTCCAATACTTCCAGCTCTTATTAGTTTTTCATTCCCTTCTATATCCGCTATTTCACATCCCTGGTTTAAAGCATCCTCAACAATCTCATCAACTATATCATTATAAAATACCGGCTTTCCTCCACAATACGGACACTTATCTTTATATTCTATAGTTAAGTAGCGGCATGAATCACAAATATAACCCTCATGTGTAAATTGTCTGTCATATATTAAAATCCTTATCTTCTCGATTAATAACGATTTTATGGTAGCATCAATTCCAAGCACACCCATTCCATTTGGGTTATCTTCATCAATTAGCCTGTCGATCAGGTCATTTTTAGTTTTAGCCTCAAATTCATCAATAACTTTTTGAGCTTTATTTCTAATTAAAGAAATATTTGAATCCGGCTCAGCATCAATATTGCCAATATGTATTGACTGCAGGTAACTGTGCAGATAATTTAAAAAATCAGGAATTATTTTTTTTCTTCCTGCTAGAATCAGATAATCAAATTTTTCCCCTTTGAAAAGTTCCATTGTTCTGTCATTTACCAGTTTGAAGAAATGATGTAACTTCTCTTCTAGCCTGCCATACAGTTTTCTTTCTCTCAAAACAGCTTGACTTTTAAAATTAACCTTTGAAGGGACATCACTTATAAAAGCTGCGAGATACTCATTAATCTCACCAAGATATACAGAATAAATTTGCGCTTTTTCCCTGTCAATAAGCAGTACACCGTATTTTTTAGAATTATTAATAAGAGCCCTTATATTCTGGGTATACGGCTTGGGATCGATAATTATTTTGGATCTCATTATTATGGGTATTCTAAATTCTTTCCACGGGCCATCTCCTGAAGAAAAAATTGCAAGTGTCTTTGTTGAATCAGCTCTGAACTTATCATTTACAAAAGCTTTCACTTTTTCAAAGACTTCAAATGCCTCCTTTTTATGGTTTTTATCAATATTAGTATCAGCCTCCAGTTTCTCTTTACTGCTGACAATCATGGAATTCAATTTAGTCTGGTAATCTCTTTTCGTAATCCTGGACCTGTCTACCAAAAGATAAACACTTACTACCGGTCTCCCTGTGGGAACGAAATTTAGTATTTCTTCCAGGCCCGAAACTTCATTGCTTGAATTTGCCATAAATAATACCGCTCCTCTCACTACTGTATTAATATGATAAATACTGTGTTTATTATTCCAATGGACATTCTTGCTTTAAAAACTTTAATTTATAACTAAAATTTATTATTATTGTTATCATTATACAATACCTATTCAAGAAAGAGAGTATTAATGTTTGGATATATTGGATATAAAATCCTCGAATTTATTGCCATTTCAACTCCCTACCCTGTTATATACTTCATTGCAACATTTGGCGCCAGGCTATGGATGCTAACTGGCGTAGATGTTAAGACCATTAGAAATAATGTTTCAAAAGTACTCAACCTTAATATAAATAATAAGGAAGTTCATAGAATAGCAAATAGGATTTTTATAAACTGGGCAAAAAATGTTGTTGACTTTTTAAAACACCCTATTATCTCAAAAGAGAAATTAAAACAAAGGGTAGAAATAGAGGGTCTTGAGCATCTGGATAATGCATTAAAAAAAGGAAGGGGTGCAGTTATTATTTCAGCGCATATCGGGAACTTTGAATGGGCTGCCTGTAGAATAGCAGTAGAGGGATATAAGATATGGGTTATGAGCCTGGTTAGAAAAAATAAACTTGTGAGGAAATTTTTTGAGTCAAATAGACTTTCAAAAGGACTTAAAACTCTTTATATAAACAGGATGCTGAATGTTTTTAGAATGCTTAAGAACAATGAAATAGTGGCTATAGCAGCAGACTGGGCTCCTACAGGGCAAGCCACCAGGCCGTTTAAATTCTTTGGTAAAACAGCGTATCTGCCTACAGGTGCCCTCATGATAGCATTAAAATCTGGGGCACAATTAATACCATGTTTTGTCTGTAAAAAGGATAAATATAACCATTTCCAAATAATCGAAAAACCCATTGATCTCATAAGAGAGGGGGATAAAGAAACATTGATTGCTAAAAATATGGAAAAAGTGCTGGAGGTGATGGAAAAGTACATCAGGGTTAATATTTCCGAATGGGAAATGTTTCATAATATCTGGAGTGAAAAATAGTTTCATTTCATTTATAATTTACTCACTTTTACATATATGCTTTAATATCTGGCAACCCGGAATTTTATCAGTTCTTCAATCATCAGATGAATAGAAAAAGGGGGAATAGTCTATAAAACTAATATTTTTTTATTTCGATTTATAAAAGTTCTATAAATTCCACTTTTTTTATATAATAATATTCAATTACCAATTGAAGAAAGAAAAAATTGATCGAAATATTTGACCTGCCACGGATAATAATATCAAATATATATAAGGTAATTACTAGAATAAGGGTATTTAATACTGATAAAATACCCCAAGATACTTCAGTAATTTTTACTTTTAATCATATTGCAGGAGCAGCTTATATAATTTATAAACTAAAGTGGCCAATTGTTCCAGTTTATATACATAATATGTTTAAAGGTCCAGGTGTGGAAAGTTTTATTGGGAGAAATGAATGGACTAAGGGAATGACTGCTATGATAATAAATATTGGTAGGAGAATAAATGTAGTAGTTGGCAATCCAATGTGGCCAACTTCTTTTATTAAAAGTAAAAAACCATATAAAAGGGTAGTAGAAGATATTAATAATTCACTATTTGAAGCATTTTTAAGATTGGAAAAAGATATAAATAATGTTATCAGAAAAACCTAAAACAAAAACTAATTATTTAAATATATTGCCAGTATCACGAAGCAGAAAAGAAGCAAGGGAAGCTTATGATAAAATTAGTAAATTTTATGACTTTACTGAAGGGATTTTTGAAAAAAAATATATAAATATGGCATTAGAACAACTTTATATAAAAGAAGGAGAGGTAGTTTTAGAAATAGGATTTGGAACCGGTAATGCTCTAATTAAGATGGCAGAATATGTTGGTAGAAGTGGATTTGTATATGGAATAGATATTTCCCCTAAAATGGTTGAGATTACTATCAAGAAAATAAAAAACAGGGTACTTTCGGATAGGATAAAACTTACATGTGGAGATGCTGCAAGATTACCCTATCCCGATAAGAAATTCGATGTGGTTTTTTTAAGCTTTACTCTTGAACTTTTTGATACTCCTGAAATCCCAGAAATATTAAAAGAGGTAAGGAGAGTCTTAAAACCAGATGGAAGACTTAGTATTGTTAGCCTTTCCAAAGACAATGGAAAATCCCTATTCTTAAGATTATATGAATGGGCACATAAAAAATTCCCCAAATATATTGACTGCAGACCTATATTTGTAGCTTGTTCGCTTGAAAATGCAGGATTTGAAATCAGCTATAAAAATAAAGCAAAAATCTTTTTAGCACCTCTTGAGATTGTAATTGGTATTAATAAATCCGGCACCTCTTATTAAATCTATATAATCATTCTTAATTAGGTCCCCGGTAACACAGCTACCATAGGATACAAGAGTATTGTAAAAGATGGCTGCCCCGGGTTGCGAAATTTCGAACCAATTTTTAAAAGAAATAATTAATTTAAAGAATAATTTTTCTATACCTATAGATTTTTAATAGTCGTATCATGTCCTCTAGTTGCAACTTATCAAAAATGAATTTTTGAAAAGTACAAAAAAATGGACACTAAAATACCTGTAGGCAGATTACAATCAGCAATTTACAAGTAGAACAGAATAAGGCAGCCTACTTCTTGGGGTGACTCATATAAAATACTATATCTTTTTCGGTATTTGCATTTATATAAATATCAATTATTTCGCTGTGGTTTTTACAAGCTCTTCCTGAGACATTTCTGCTAACTTTTTGACCTTGTTCACATCAAGATCCAATCCCTTAGCAACGCGCGTGCCGTACTCGGGATCGGCCTTGTAGAAAATTGCTGACTGGCGCAGCTGTATTCGTTTTAGTGCATTACAGAGGTGTGTTGTGATATTCCCTATTAGATGGTCTCTATCTTCGTCAGTCATCACTCGACGATAGAGTTCCCCGGCCTGAAAGAAATCATCGTTTGGATGAATATAAGGCTGTCTGGCAGCCTGACCTGATACCTCAAACGGTGGCTCACCAGCATTCTGATTAGGTTCTGGACCACCAAAACTGTTGGGATAATAATTTGGTCCGTTGCCGCCGTTATCACCATAAGTCATGTAACCATCACGCTGGTAGTAATTAACAGCGTTCTTTGGACGGTTAATAGGTAATAAATGATAGTTGGGTCCCAGACGATGTAGGTGGGCATCATGGTAAGAAAATAGGCGACCTTGAAGTAACTTATCTGATGATGCTGCAATACCAGAGACAAAGTTTGCAGGGGAAAAGGCTGCCTGTTCAACTTCTGCAAAATAATTCTTCGGGTTACGGTTTAAAACCAATCGTCCGACAGTAAACGGCTTAACATCAGCATGAAACCAGACCTTGGTGACATCGAAGGGATCAAATCGGTACTTTTCAGCTTCCTTGGGAGTCATTATCTGCATTTCCAGCTTCCATGACGGATATTTACCGCCCTCGATGGCTTCAAACAGATCACGGGTAGCGTGATCGGGGTCTTTGCCCTTTATTTCAGTTGCTTCATCGCGGTTTAAGTTCTGGATACCTTGTTCCGTCTTAAAATGATATTTAACCCAAAAGTACTCTCCTTTTTCGTTATACCACTTGAATGTGTGACTGCTATAGCCATTCATGTGGCGAAAGTTCCTGGGTGTACCGCGGTCTGAGAACAGGATAGTGACCTGATGGAGTGACTCTGGTGTCAGGGATAGAAAGTCCCAGAACATACTGGTATCTTTAAGATTCGAGCCGGGGTGGCGTTTCTGAGTATGGATGAAGTCCGGAAACTTCAAAGGGTCTCGGATGAAAAAAACAGGGGTATTGTTTCCGGTCATATCGTAGTTGCCTTCTTCCGTATAAAACTTCAGAGCAAATCCACGTGGATCTCGCTCGGCATCAGCCGAGCCTCTCTCTCCTCCTACAGTGGAGAAACGGGCAAATACTTCTGTACGCTTGCCAATTTTAGAAAGGAATTTTGCTTTTGTGTATTTCGTTATGTCAGCTGTTACCTCAAAGTAACCGTGCGCTCCTGCGCCCTTAGCATGGACGACGCGCTCTGGAATACGCTCCCGGTCAAAGTGGCCTAATTTTTCCAGCAGATGTGTATCCTGCATGAGGATAGGGCCAGGATTGCCTGCTGTCTTAGAATTCTGATCATTATCAACCGGGGTACCAAAACCAGTAGTATAGATTTTCTTCTCTTCTGCCATATAGCACCTCGTCTTAATCAATTTTTTATTTTTATTGTATTATATACATTATATAGAGTCTTATCAATTGTGTCCTAACCAGAACTTATAAGTTCCATTATTTTAAAAGTTTTGGGATAAATTTAAAATTATTTAAAGCTTATTAATTTTAGGAATTTATTTAAAAAATATTAAGAATAAAAGTATTAATACAGGTTTTTTGGGTGGCTGCCCCGAGTAGCGAAATTTCGAACCAATTTTTAAATGAATTGATCAATCTGAAAGACCTATTTTGCTTTTATCTAAAGGTTTTATTCTTATAATATGAATTGTTACTCCAATTGCAATAATAACCAGCATAACTCTTACCCAAAATATATCTATAGCAAAAATAACCGAACATCCTATAGTTATCCATAAAAGGGCTATAGTAATGATTTTTAATTTTAATGGAATTCCTTTTCCCTCTCTATAATTTTTAATGTATCTCCCGAGAATTTTATTATTTACAAGCCAGTTATAAAAACTCTTGGAGCTCTTTGCATAAAGTGCTGCTGAAATTAAAAGAAAAGGAGTGGTAGGAAGTACAGGTACGAATATTCCAACAATACCAAGTCCAATAAAAAAGGTTCCTGTAGCAATTAATAAAACCTTTATTGGTTTTCTTAAAAATTGCTCATTTTTATTTAAGTTATTACTCATATTGGTGAGTGATCAGAAATACTAATAATTTAATAAAGGATATCATTAGTTTCACATAAAGAAAATAAATCTATAAAATGGGTAAGTTGGCTGCCCCAAGTAGTGAAATTTCGAACCATATTATAAAGGAATTAATTAATTTAAAGGTTACTTTGAGTAATTAAAAAGTCTTGTATGGCTGGCCCGGGTTGCGAAATTTCGAACCATTTTTTAAAGGAATTAAACAGGATTAAAGAGTTATTTACATTAAAAATATAAATAATGGTTATCTTTCAATATAACGACCTTTTAAGTAAGAGTTAATTTTCAGATTTTTGCAAAAAGAATCATATAGTGATGTCCATATTTCTTCTCGCATTTCGGACAATATGCATAATGAATGTAATACTCATCATTTTTGGGAACTTTCTCCCCTTTTTTTTCTAAATAGATATTCATATCCTTTACAAATTCGGGAATTGCATTATATGGACCGTCGTACACTTTAGCCATGAATTCGCCAGGAATTTTAACATTGTTCGCTCCGGGAACATTCCCAGCTACGGAAATGTAAATGTTTGATTTAAATGCACTCGGGTCTTGAAATAAAACTAAAACTTCATCTTTTTTTGAATCTATCTTATTTGAACTTGTTGCAAGGCCCATCATCTTAGTTATCTTTTTCCCAATCATTGGTGGAAAAGGCATATGGAATAGGGTGGGAATAGTTTCTTTGATAAATTGTTTGTTGTCCCAGTTGAATGTTTTTTTATCCCATTTTTCAGGATTAAATTCGGGGCAACATTCATTGTTTTTATTGTCCATATTATTACTTTACCAAATTTTAAGGAATCCGTATAGTAGTGCTGCTCCTGGCCCGGGTTGCGAAATTTCGAACCAATTTTTAAAAGAAATAATCAATTTAAAAAAGATTGATATTGGTAAAAGTTTATTTAGAGCGGTTATGGTATAACTATTTGTCGTTAAGGTAATAATCTAAAACATTCATTGCAAATCTTGCTGATGCGGTCCCTGGACCTCCAGTCATTTCTATACCGACTTCTATGGCTTCGAGTATTTCATCTTCTTTGGCACCATCATTAATAGCTTGTTTAATGTGCCATTCCATACAAGATTCACAATTTATAACTATTGAAATCCCTATAGCAATCAGTTCCTTTTGTTTCTTAGATAATTTCCCATCTGAATAAGTATTTTTTTCCATCTCAACAAAAGATCGATATACTTTTGACTTTTTTGAAAAATATGAATGAGATTTATTCCTATTTTCTATGATTTGTTTTATTTTTTCTTTTTCTAGATTATCCATCTTCGAGATTCTCCATTTTACTTTGTTGAACATTCAATTATTTTATCAATTTATATTAAAATAATCCAAGTATTTTATTAATTAGAAGAAAAAACTGGCTAGGGAGGGGGGATTCGAACCATTAGCTAAAATAAATATCATACCCACAATTTGTTATAGATATGCTATAATTTTTGCAAGATAAATTAATTGCACCAAAACTTCTATCCCATAGAAATTAAGCAAATTAACCTCAAATAGGCTGAAATAGTTATCTCTTTTTAATTTTTTATTTTAAGTTTTTAAAAATAACATAATTTTCTGATGTTACAGTTTCTAAAGAAGACAAATTAGATTAAAAAATAAAAATAATAAATCCCAAATTTAGCCATTAAATTTAAATTAAACATTTCATTGATCGATGATAAATATATAGCTATAATTTATAAAATTATATTCAGAAGAACATTAATATAAATTTATGAGTGAAGCTGTAGTTGAAGTAAAAAACTTATGTAAATCCTACGGGAAAATAAAGGCAGTAGATGATATTTCTTTTGAAGTATCCAGTGGAGAAATATTTGGACTGGTTGGCCCCAATGGTGCCGGAAAGACTACTGCCATAGAATGTATTGAGGGTATGAGAAAATCAGATTCTGGAAATTTAAAAGTATTAGGGCTAAATCCATTAAAAAATGGCCGCCGGCTAAGACATTATATAGGTATTCAGCTCCAGCAATCGGAGCTTCCGGCAAGATTAAAAGTATGGGAAGCAATAGATCTTTTTTCCTCTTTTTATCAAAAAAATATAGAAAGTAGCTCTCTTCTTAATGATCTTGGACTGGAAGATAAAAAAAGTTCATATTTTGATAAGCTTTCAGGAGGTCAAAAACAAAGACTTTTTATTGCCCTGGCATTGCTAAACAATCCCGACCTCATCTTCCTTGACGAACTAACTACGGGCCTTGATCCCCAGGCAAGAAGAACAACCTGGGACCTTATAACCGGCATTCGTGAAAAGGGGAAGACCATATTTCTTACCACCCACTATATGGAAGAAGCTGAAAGATTATGCGACAGGGTGGCAATCATGGATCACGGTAAAATAATGGCTTTAGATACACCTCAAAATTTAATCAGGAATATAAAGATTGAAACCAGACTTATATTCAATGTAATCGGAGACTTCCCGTTAGATACTTTAAATGGCATTAAAAGTATAAGCAAATACGAAAAATCAGGAGACAAAATAATTGTATACGGCCATGATAAAAAAATGGTAAAAGACACAGTTAACTTTTTAGTTAACAATAATATCGATTTTCATGATCTTAAAACCGAGCAGGCAACACTTGAGGATGTATTCTTAACCCTAACCGGAAAGGAAATAAGAAACTAAGGAGGTTTTTTTGAAGTCTCTTTTTAAACTTACAGTAATTGAAATGAAATTATACCTCAGGGAGCCGATGGCAACTTTCTTTACACTGATCTTTGCACCAATGCTATTGCTACTATTTGGATTTATCTACGGCAATGAACCCACTCCATTTTTTGGTGGCCGCGGTTTTGTTGATTCTCAACTTCCGGCATACATAGCATTGATTATAGTTACTGTTGGGCTGATGAGTGTACCTATTGCTACTTCTGAGGACAGGGAAAAAGGTATTTTAAGGAGGTTTCATTCAACACCGGCATCTCCGGCAATTTATCTTTTTGCCAATATCTTTACCTATTTTATTATGTCTCTTATGGGTGTGACTCTTCTTTTTTTAGTAGGCAGATTTGTCTTCCATGTCAAATTTGAAGGAAATATTTTTAGTATACTGGCCGGTTTTACTATATGCGCTCTATCTTTTTTCTCCTTTGGATACCTGATAGCAAGCCTGGCGCCTACTGCCAGGACAGCACAGATAATCGGGATGGTTATAGCTTTTCCTATGATGTTTCTCTCCGGAGCTGGTATGCCTCTTGAAGTTCTTCCTGAGAGAGTAACCAATATAAGCAAATTCTTACCTCTTTACTATGTAGTTACTTTCATGAAAGGTTTATGGGCCGGCAATAGCTGGGCAGAACACTGGTTGGAAATAATTGTCATTCTTGGCTTGCTGGTAGTTGGAGCAGCCATATCCACTAAAACATTCAGATGGGAATAATTAAATTTAAAAGAGAATAAATACACATGTCCGCTAAATACAAAATTGAAAATTCAATTCTGGAACTATTCAACGGAGATATAACTGTTCAGGATACAGAAGCAATAGTAAACGCTGCAAACAAACAACTTTCTCCCGGGGGAGGCGTATCAGGCGCCATCCATAGGGCAGCTGGATCGCAGCTGTGGGAAGAGTGTAAAAAACTTGGAGGCTGCAATACCGGTAAAGCTAAATTAACAAGTGGATATAACCTTGGAGCCAAATATGTGCTCCATACTGTTGGACCTGTTTACAGCGGCAGCATAAGTGATTCGGAATATCTTAAAGACTGCTATAAAAACTGCTTACTTCTAGCTTCCCAAAATAAAATTAAAAGTATTTCCTTTCCCTCAATAAGCACCGGAGTTTTTGGCTATCCTATAAAGGAAGCATCAATAGTTGCTCTTAAAACCATCATTAATTTCTTAAAAGAACATCAGGAAATTGAGCTGGTACAAATGGTATTATTTACAGAAGATACCTATAACACATATAAATCATCCCTGGAAAAGATTTTAAAAGATTAGAAAAAAAGATTAAGAGCACTTGGAGAAACCGCAGTTTCTACAAACATGGCAGCCCCCCTCAGGTTCCATTATGCCTCCGCACCCATCCTCAGGACATATCATAATAGATCTGGGGCCATTGGTTATTCCAAAATCAAATTTATTGGATCCATTCAAATAAAAGTCTATGGCTTTCCCCATTGCATCCGGGCAGGAAAGAACATTGGTTTCTACATCAGCAATGCAGGTTATACATCTTATTCCTTCTACCTGTTTCTTTACTGATTCAATATCAATGCCAGATCTAATAGCAATACTTATAAGTCTGCCCACAGCTTCGGTTAAGGCAGTGCATCCCTCTTCCCCGGTATTTATAAATACTTCACAGATGCCGTTTTCATCCGAATTCACGGTCACATAAAGTTTCCCGCAACTCCCTATTTTATATTTTTTGGTCATCCCACGGGTAATTTCCGGTCTTGGCCTGGGTTTTAATTTAACCTCTTTTGCTTTTCCTTCCTTTTTTGATTCTTCCTCCGGATAACTTTTTACTCTTTTTTTTGTTTCTTTCCTGCCAGTATCCAATATTTCCATTTTTTCTTTGCCTTTTTTCTTTCCTTCTACCTGGAGTACCTGGGTACCTCTGCTCTTATCCCTGAATATAGTTATGCCTTTACAGTCTAACCTGTAAGCCAGCATATATACATCTTCTACATCCTGAACCGTAGCGCTACCGGGAAAATTAACAGTCTTGGATACTGCATTATCTACAAATTTTTGAAAAACCGCCTGAGTCCGCACATGCCATTTCGGAGACATCTCGTGCGCCGTAATAAATACCCTCTTATATCCCGAGGGGATTTCATCAATATCCTTAAGATTACCGCTTTCAGCTATCTTCTCCATTACCTCTTCGCTGTAAAAACCTTCATCCGTTGCAATTTTTTTAAAATATTTGTTAACTTCCACCAGTCTGTCATTATCCATAACATTTTTAACAAATGATATTGCGAACAGCGGTTCCACCCCGCTTGAACAGTCAGCAATAATACTTAAAGTCCCGGTAGGAGCAATTGTAGTAGTAGTTGCATTTCTAATTTCATAACCATCAGGGTTATCATATATGCTTCCTTTAAAGTTTGGGAATACTCCCTTTTCTTTAGCCAGTTCTTTTGATGCATTTTTGGATTCATCCTGAATGAAGCTCATAACCCTCTGGGCAAGTTCCAGAGCCTCCTCGCTATTATATGGGATACCAAGGATTATAAGCAGATCGGCGTATCCCATTACCCCCAGGCCTATTTTTCTATTCCCGTGTGCCATCTTCCTTATTTTTTCCAGCGGGTACTTGCTCATATCAATAACATCATCCAGGAACCTCACTGCTATGTGGACAATCTTTTTTAATTTATCATAATCTACTTTTTTTATGCCCTCTTCTTCTTTTACCATATGTGCCAGATTTATGGATCCCAGATTGCATGCTTCGTAGGGCAATAATGGCTGCTCGCCGCAGTTTCTAACTACGATTCCATTGGCAATATAGGAATTACTTATGGGTTCATTAAAGTCAAAAACTTCCTTCTTTCCCATATATTTTATTTCTTCTACTTTATCAATAAACTTATTATAGTAATTATCAGAAGAAAGCTTTTCAAATTTAAAGGAACGCAGTAAGTTCTCTTTTCTTTCCAGAAGGAAACATACTTCTTTCTGAAATCTTTTTTTGGATATACCTCCCGATATGAATAATTCGTAGTAATTATCATTCTTGGCTCTATAGCTTTTATGTTCCCCACTCTTATTAACATAAGAAAAGTTCTTTGAGAACGAATATCTTCTGGTCAAAATATTGGATTTAATTCCCTGACCTATCAGCAGCATCTGAACACCCTTTAATAATTTTTTAGAAGATGAGCTAACCTTTATAGTTCCGTCCGTATCATCAATATTACCATCTGAGCTAAAAATTCCTCTTAAAAACCCGGCTGCAGCTTCTTTTGTAGCACTGAATAAACTCTGCGGAACTTCTTTATCGCAGGAAGTGCATACTTTAACTCCTAATTCTTTAAAAAACTCAATGAACCCCTTTGAATGATAAGAAAGGTGAATTACTCCATTTTCTCTTATCATCTCCCTTACATTATAGTTATACCAACTACTTATAATCTGGTTAAAATATGAAGCAAGTTTCCTATCTTCATGCCCAAAAGTAAATCCAACCCTGTCATTTCTAAGCCAACCATCACCAATTAACCATCCTAAAATCTCCCCAAGCTCACCAGACCAGCATTCAGGCAAGTTGAGAGTCTTTCTTTTTGTAAAATTGTTTAATTTCTTAACTTTTCCATTACTAAATATTTTTTTATTCACCGCAAATTTACCAAGTGGCTGAATTAAGACCTTATCATCTTTAACAAGTTCTATAAGCTTTTTATATCCATCAGTAGTTAACACTTTATGATCTGCGGTAGCTTCAAGTTCATAACCTGAATATGTGATCAATTTATATGTATCCTTTTTACCCCTGTTCCAGGATTTTATATTTTCGCTTTCAAAAATATCTAAATTTTTATCTGCAAACTCCTTTGAAACCTTGTACTCTAGAGCTCTCCTATCAAAAAGTATTTTTACATGTTCGCCAGCTTTAACTCTCTCATATAAATCCCTGGCCTTAATAAAACCTCTGTCAGTAGAAATTAAAGTTTCGCCCGAAACACACGGATTGGTGCTTTCAATCTGTCCTAAATTTGGGGTAGGGTTGTCTTTGTTTAACCTGTCCAGGAATATGATACCAGGATCACCATTCTTCCACGCATGTTCAACAACTTTACCGAACACTTCCTTTGCTCTATACCTATCCACTACCTCTTTGGTTCTCGGGTTTATAATCTCATATTCGTTATCATTCTCAACTGCCCTCATAAATGTTTCAGTCACTCCAACAGAGATATTAAAATTAGTCAATTTTTCATTATTATCTTTTGATGTAATAAAATCCAAAATATCAGGATGGTCCACTCTTAGTATCCCCATATTTGCACCTCTCCTTGTTCCACCCTGCTTTATAGTATCGGTTGCAGCATTAAAAACAGTCATAAAAGATATGGGACCGCTTGAAACCCCTTTGGTAGAAAGAACTACATCATTTCTTGGTCTTATATTGGAAAATGAATACCCGACCCCGCCTCCAGATTTCTGGATTAGTGCAGTTTCCTTCAGTGCTTCAAAAATATCATTCATGGAGTCACCTATTGGAAGAACGAAGCAGGCAGCCAATTGCTGAAGTCCTTTCCCGGCATTCATAAGCGTCGGAGAATTTGGAAGAAAATCAAGGTCTGTCATAATATTAAAAAACTGCTTTTCAATCCCTTTTACTTCTTCTTCTGTTTTACCATACTTCTTTTCTGCAGAGGCTATGTTTCTGGCAACTCTTGCAAACATATCTATGGGTTTTTCCAGCAGGACCCCTTCTTCATCTCTTTTTAAATATCTTCTTTCCAGAACTTTTATGGCATTTTCTGATAGATTGGTTTTTTTATTGAAGTAATAATTATCCTGAATTTTTTTATTATCGGATTTTTTAATGTTTTCCATTAATTAATACTCCCGGATTTATAATTAAGCAATTCAATAAATTAAGCTAATCAGCTCATTATATTGTGTACTTCTATATACTAATACGCTATATATTGTATGTCAATAGAAATTCATTTTTTAATTATATTTCTTATAAATATTAAAGGCCATTTTGGTAAATCAACCAGGGCATTGGCTAAAAATATTCCAGTTTTGCATTAAATTTTTTTAATTTATTAATGTAATAACAGAATTATTTCTGTTATAATAACTTACCTGTTATAAGAATAACATTTTTAAAAATCTATAAAAAAATTTTTATTTTATAAAGACACTAATCTTTAAGGAAGTACTATGAGTTCAGTTATTAAAAAGAGAAGAAAAAAAATGAGAAAGAAAAAGCATAAAAAAATGCTTAAAAAAACAAGATGGCAAAGAAGAAATAAATGATAAAGGACAACAATATCAACAAAATAAAACTGTTAGATATTATCGATAAAAAAATTCTTGTCTGTGACGGTGGTATGGGAGCAACCCTGCTTTCAGCCGGTATTTCTGCGTTGCCCGATTCACTGAATCTGGACAGCAGCCAGATAAAAAAAATAATAGATATCCATTTAGGCTATCTTGAAGCCGGTTCTGATATTATTATTACCAATACTTTAAATTCCACTCCAATTAAACTTGAATCTCATGGACTTCAACATGAAATAAAAAAGATAAATGAGAATGCAGTAAGTGCTGCAAAGGAAGCGATAAACCTTTACAGAGTCAGATCCGTTGATAATAAACCTATTTTTATTGCCGGAGATATAGGGCCCCTGGGTAAACTGCTGGATCCATTTGGTCCCTTAAAATATGAAGAAGTGCTGGACGCATTTTCAAAGCAGGCGGAAATACTGATAGGCGAAAAAGTAGATTTGATAATAATCGAAACCATTATGGACCTAAATGAAGCTTTAGCTGCAGTCAAAGCAGTAAGAAAAATATCAAAAGACATACCCATTGCCTGCAGCCTTACCTTTGGTGAAAATGGCGTAACCCTTATGGGCAACAAAGCAGAAGATGCGGTAGAAATTTTAATTAATGCCGGCAGTAATATTGTAGGAGCAAACTGCAGCGTTGGCTCAAGCGCAATGTTAAATGTGGTTAAAAAAATGAGAGAAGCAAACCCGGAAGCCAGGCTTATCTTTCAGCCCAATGCCGGACTACCGGTTCTGGTAGAAGGTAAAACCATATACAACGAGACTCCGGAAACCATGGCTTCCAATATCGCCAAATTTCTTCCTTATAAGCCATCAATAATCGGAGGATGCTGTGGCAGTACGCCCGAACACATAAGAGAAATTATAAAGGCAATAAGAATTTACAACAATTCGCAACAATAATTTGTACCCTTTTTTAGCAGTCTAAGCTATCAAAAACCAATGATCCTTTAAAATTTTGTGTCTGTCTCCTGTATTATTGGGGTTAACTCGCTTTCCAGAAATTCTTCATCCTCATTGAGTGTGGCTTTGAATAAAAACCAGTTTTCAACATGTTCAACAGACCCCCCGGGAGGCACTTTTTTTATACCTCCAAGTGTTTCAACCTCCAGTATTTCCGGATTGGTATAAATTTCCGTATTTACCCCAAAATCAGGATACCTGGCTTCCGGATTGTAATTATACCTTTTTACAAAAAGTTGCCCTTTAAGGTAATATGCTGCCCATCCTAGTGTATTTAAAATACCAATTTTCTGGTAAGTTTTTGCATCAGGATTCTGCTTTACCTGAATAAACTTTGTTCCCCAGATAAATCTGGGGTCCTTCATTTCCGTATAAGACCAGAGTACCAGGGGACGTACCGGAATAAGATTTTCTTCCCCGGACCTATAAGGCTCCTGGGGTATTATCGCCCTTCCCCCCTGTGCCATTACTGAAAGTGCCCACGGCGCTATTTCTATACCCCATAGATTTTTATTAATCAGTCTATGTAAAATCCTGACATTATTATTGCTTGACCCCAGATTTATTTCTATTTCTTTTTGAATACCGGTTTTCTCCTCAATGCTTTGAACAAGCTTAAGAGTTTTCCCATTCCAGTTATAATCCACAGGATTATTATCGGGTAAATATGTGCGCGTCTTTTCTTCAGGCGCATGCCAGAGCCTGTGCCCCCCGTATATCAACCACTTATCTCCGCCTGTTTTTCCCTGCTGCTGCTTAAACTCCCTAAATAGATTCTGGTCTCCAACAAATCCGAAACGGACAATCCTGGGTCCCACGTCAGTGGTAACTACTATTTCTACTTCCCCATTGGTCATGCGGATACAGTTCTTCCAGCCCCCGAATTCATATTTTTCCTGAATTTCCATAAAATCCCTCCTTGGACTTAAAAAGTAAACTTATAAAAATTAAGTCTCCTACCAAACGGCTCATGAAATCTAAGCCGTCTGTCCTGGTACATCTCCCAAATTTATAAAAATTTTATTATCTACAATATAATATATTACAACTATAATATCTTAAATAAAATAAATATCATTCCTTTAAATAATATAGATAATTAAATTTCACCACTTGCTAGAATCAATCCTCATAATTCAAATACCTCTTTGAAAGCGGGTGATTGAATCTCTTCCACAGAATTGCTCCTATTATGGTGCCGACAGGGAAAAAGAATACCATAGTTACTACTAAAACTGCCCTGCCAAGTGGAACTGCAAAAGCCTTTCTCTGGTAAATACCGACCAGTTCCACCACATACAATGCCGGAACAATTAAAGAATATACCATTTTGAGAGGAAAACTTATCAGGTTTCTAATAACACCTGTTGCAGCATGCAAAGAAAACGGATTATACAAATAATTACTGAGAATCCCTAAATGACCCCGGCCAAATCCAGACAAGATGCCTATTCCTGTAATAATAGCCAATATCCAGCATAGTATTAATACTCCTTCCAATTGTTTCTTTCCTTCTTTTAATTCTTTTTTGACCAGTTCTGCCATTTTTTACTCCTTTTTTTAATTAATTTTAATATTATTTTTTATTATTCAGAGTCTCTCTAATGACCCTTTCTATTAAACTATCTGCCCTCAGTCAATACTTTTAACCCTGCCTAGTCCGGAAATATCCTTTTTTACATGTGGGCTTCCAGCATAATAAACATTCCCCACTCCACTAATGCTAACGTCAAGTTCCTCGCTAGCATTTACTGTGACACTTCCTGCTCCTGAAAGGCTGATACTGCATTCTCTGCTTTCAAGTTCTTCAGCATCGTATTTTCCCACTCCGCTTATATCTATATCCTGGCTATCAACTTTTCCGGTTAAGGTGATATCTCCGGCCCCTGATGATGTGGTCTCAATCCTTTCAGCATTGATATTAAAATCTATATCGCCGACACCGCTGATATTAAATTCTAACTCATCGGTATTGAAGTCATCACAATTAATATCTCCGGCTCCGCTTATGGAAATTTCATCCAGATCTATTACTGTCAGATGAAATTTTATTTTTGCTGCTGGTATGAAACTATAACCTCTTTTAAAACCAATAGTCAGCCTACCTCCGGAAACATCTGCTCTGATAAGTGGAATTATATTATCGTCAGCTTCTATTACCAGCGATTCTTCATCTCCCTGAGTAATAATTAAATTCCCAATTCCTTCAAGATATACCTTATCAAAACCTGATACATCTCTTTCTTCTGTCTCAATATCCCCGGATCCCCTGACCATTCCTATGGTCCATTTACAGGAAGCAGCAAAGACAGCCAAAACACTTATTACGGCAATTATTAGTGCCGCCTTGATTATTTTTTTAATCTTACTTTTTTTACTTACTCTGTTCATCTTTTTCTCCTTATATTAAATATTATTTTAACCATGCCGGCTGGTTAATAATCTACGTCAATATCCCCTGAAGTAGTTCTTATAGTAATTTCCTTCTCATCACTTCCAACTATACCTTCAAGATCCCTTCTGCCGGAAGAGATTATCTTAATTGGAAATCTATTTTCGATATCGCCTGATAAGGTACTTGCTTTAAGATAAAACCATGCGTCTTCGGAAAGATCGATCTCAACATCACCGGAGATAGAGCTGATATTCATATTACTGGAATCTTCCTGTTCTATGCAAACCTCACCAGAAACTGTAACCACTTTAATATTATCATTTTGGCTTCCACCCCCCAGTACCGCATCTCCTGACACAGTATTGAAATCTATATTTCCTGTATAATCCTTAAGACTAATGTCTCCTGAGATTGTATGAATTTTTAAATCACCGGCAAATAATGATTCGCCTTTAAAATCTCCGGATACAGCATTTAAATTAAACTTATCTACTTTTAAATCACTTATATTGGTATCAGCCGATACTGTTTCTATTTTTAGGACTTCTATCGAATCTTCCGGAATATATACATCCAGTTTGGTTCTCCATATATTAATCACTCCAATACCAAAGATCGTCTTCGGCCGGATAATTTCCACCCGCAGCTCATCACCGGATTCATAAGCAACAAGAGCCGGTATATCCTTTTTTATATTTGTAGAAACTTCACCATAAAAATGCACCCTGATCTCTTCTTTGTCTGTGGAGATTATATTGATGTCTGTGCTTACCATGTCCAGATAAATTTCATTGATTCCCCCGACATCAAAAGTTTTAGATTCATCAATCTTCTCCGTCGCTATGGAGAAATTTCCAGTTACTACCAGGATAATACCAGCAATAACAAAAGACGCGACCATAATAATAGCAAGACATATAACAAATTTTTTTATTTTGGACTTCATTTTTCTACTCCTTTCCTTTTATGATTCTTAAATTAAATTTTATATACCTCACGAACAACCTGTATAACAATTTTGCCAGATATATATCACCTATAAAAAATAAAATACCAAAACAGGTTAGCCCGATAGAACTAAATATAGCTGCAGCCGGATTAATTAAGACTGCATAATACTGGGGAAAAAACGGCCCAATAATTGAAGCTAAAAATACAGTAATCCCAGATGCTGTAACACTAATTGCTGCAGCAAATAAGGATATCAACACTGCGACAATTGCAATAAAGGGTCCCAGTATAAATACAAGATTTAAAAACCCCAGTCCGAGCGTAGCAAAAACTGCCCTGGTTATATTTGCTGCAGATGTGGTCCTTTCTGCCTCACTTACCAGTATGCTTGCCCTTAGCTGCCTGGCTAAAGCTTTTGGGTCACCAAGAGAATCAGCAATATCCTCTTCAGTTCTCCCTTCTGCTAAACCTTCTTTAAAATGTTCTTCAAAATCACTAATCACATCTTCTCTGTCCTTCCAGGAAATTCCTCCAAGATGTGATGATAATCTGCCCATAAAATCTTTTTTATTCATCTTTTACACCACCTTTTAATAAACCATTTACTTTTTTTACAAATGTCAGCCACTCTTCTTTGAGCTCCTTTCCCATCTTTTTACCAGCTTCAGTTAACTGGTAGTACTTTCTGGGAGCTCCCTCATTTGATTCCTCAAGGTAAGTAGTAACATATCCATCATTTTTTAAGCGTCTCAGCAATGGATAAATAGTCCCTTCAGAGATTGAAATGTTTTTAGAGATCTCATTTACAAGCTCGTAGCCATACCGGTTTTTTTTAGCCAGCAGTGCCAGGGTACATAATTCCAGGACTCCCTTTTTAAACTGTATGTTCATAACATTACATCCTCTCTATGATTTTTATTGCTGTATCTTAACACAAGGTACTGTGTAATGCAAGGTATTAATTAAAAAATTTATATTTTTTATAAATTTGTATAAAATTATGCTTTATAAGCTGATCTTTTATTCCATTTTTTCCGGTAAATGTGTATTATGCTCTGTAATAATGCTGGAATTGATATTTAACCCGATAAATTAGAAAGTCATGTTCCTAAATTATCGGTTAATAATCAACCTGTGGGCCGAGCCCTGTATTAACTTACGCATTATTCTATGTTTTTACACTATGAAAAAGATGGAGAAGTAATAGCTACCAGGATTGCTGATTATGTAGGATTTATTCCCTTAACCAGAGAGATAAAATAAAGTCTTCTTTTAAAAGTAGTCAATATGAATTATATCATCCAATTTTCTTTTTGGTATATGCAACACCCCTGAAACATCTTTATAATATTTAATTGGTTTACCTTTTTTAATGTCGTAATATTCCGGATCTTCCAGTGGGTATCCAAGTGCTAAAACCAGATCAACACTATACCCTACAGGAATTTTTAAAATATTTTGAATTTTTTTTCTATTAAAAGACCCTATCCAGCAACAGCCAATTCCTTCTTCCAGAGCTGCCAGGGTAATATTTTCAGCGCTGGCTCCTACATCATACTTAAAAAATGAACTAAAAGAAATTTCTTTATTGACCAGAATTATTATATACGCCGCCGGTCTTTCATTGTTCTTAGGATTTCCTTCAGGTGCAATATACCCTGCCCACCTTGCGTTAGGAAAAATTTTTTCCCTTAAAGTATCGTCTACAGCAATAACGTATTCCAATGGCTGCAGGTTCCCTGTGGATGGTGCCAGTCTTCCGGCATTAACTATTCTCTTTAAAATTGACAGTTTTATAGGTTTCTGCTGGAATTTCCTTATGGTCCTTCTTGATACTATGGTATTATAAACTTTCATAGTTCGAGTACCTGCCTTCAATCATATAACGTTTCTGTAAATTACAATATAACACATGTTAATATTCAATTTAACAATTATTTAAATATTTATTAACTTTTTTTTAACAACAGCTACATTTTTATTTGGCAGTATTCCTATTAAACGTTTTTTTCATTTGAGCCTCTTCTCATAAAAAAATCCTTCTAATTAAAAAGAGGGATTTTTTATCAGAAACACAATGCTTTATTAGACAAATATACACAGTTGCCTGGAAAACCAAATTTTTTATTGTAAAGGGGTATTGATAATGTATAATTGTCAGACAATACTGTATGGATATATTATAAAAATCAATTATATTACGGTTTAAAAGACTACAACCTATAACTCCGGATATTAATAATTTTTAAGAGGAACATGTCTTTGTCACATATAATAAATGTCAGTAGCCTAAAAAAAAATTATGGAAATGTTAAAGCTGTAAAAGGTATAGACTTTCACGTTAATGAGGGTGAGCTATTTGCATTTGTAGGTCCAAACGGTGCGGGTAAAACTACAACTATTGACATTATCTGTACCCTGCTTAAACCTGACAGCGGTGCTGTAATAGTCAACGGTTATACACTTGGCAAACAGGATGATAAAATCCGAAAAAACATTGGAATCGTATTTCAAGATAACCTTTTAGATAATCTGTTAACCATCAAAGAAAATCTCTATACGCGGGGCAGCTTTTACGGACTATCAAGTAAAGAGCTTTCAGCTGCAGTGGAAAAAGCAGCAAGGGCAGCAGATGTGGAAAGCTTTTATAATCGTCCCTACGGCAAGATTTCCGGCGGTCAGCGCCGCAGGGCCGATATAGCGAGAGCACTGGTAAATACACCAAAAATTCTTTTTTTAGATGAGCCCACTACAGGTCTTGACCCTCAGACACGAAAAAGTGTCTGGGATACAATCCGCAATCTGCAAAAGGGCACCGGGATGACAGTATTTCTAACCACACACTATATGGAGGAAGCTGCTAAAGCTGACTATATTGCGATTATTGACAACGGCAGGATTTCTGCCAAAGGCACTCCTTCTGAGCTTCGTGCAAAATACAGCACAGACACCCTGCGGCTTATCTCAAAAGATAATGAGAGACTCACCACATTCTTAAATGAGCAAAATATCAAGTTTATTATATCCAGCGGCGCTTTTATTATTAATATTTCTAATACTCTTGGTGCTCTTCCATTAGTAAATAAGGCGGAAAGCCTGATATCCGGTTTTGAGGTTATAAGCGGCAGTATGGATGACGCTTTTGTAAAAATTACCGGACACGTCATGAGGGAGGATGCTGGTTAAATGACTGTAATGATCAATTTAATCAAACGCAACCTAAAGCTGTTTTTCCGTGACAGGACTTCGGTATTTTTTTCGCTTCTTGCCGTCTTTATAATAATCGGACTTTACGTGCTGTTCCTGGGAGACATGATGACTAATAACTTTAAGGAACTTCTGGGAAGTAATTCTCGTTTCATTGTTGACAGCTGGGTTATGGCAGGGATTCTATCTGTTATATCAATAACTTCAACAATGGGTGCTTTTCATATTATGATTGAGGACGCTACAAAGAAAATCTCAAAGGATTTTCTTTCAGCTCCGCTCAAACGCAGCCAGCTTGCAGGTGGATATATCATCAGTTCTTTTATAGTCGGTGTGATTATGAGCATTGCAGCACTGATTATTTCTGAAATCTATATTCTGGCCGGAGGCGGAAGTTTGCTCGGGTTAATGTCACTGTTAAAGTTATTGGGAGTAATGCTGCTGTCTGTCTTTGCCAGCTCGGCGATGGTGTTTTTTATTGTGTCATTTTTTAAAAGTAGTAGCGCTTTTGCCAGCGCAAGCACAATAATCGGAACACTTATAGGTTTTTTAACCGGAATATATATTCCAATCGGGTCACTGCCGTCTGGTGTACAAACTGCAATAAAAATATTCCCCATAAGCCACTCAGCAGCGTTGTTCCGGCAAATTATGATGGAAGCACCGATGTCTAAAGCCTTTGCAAATGCACCAGCGCAGGTAGTCACCGGCTTCAAACAGATGATGGGTATTGTTTTTTTCTTTGGCGACAGGGAGCTGTCTCCACTTATCAATATGCTTGTTTTGATTGTTACAGGTGTTGTGTTTCTTGCATTAGCTATTCTTAATATTTCTGTTAAGAAAAAGCAATAGTGTTATTTTTAATCTTTAGATAAGCAATTAAACCGGGAATATCGTTTCCTATAGGCTGCTTGACTTTTTTTAAGGATTAATTATGAAATCATATTTAAGACGGGCTATAATTTTTCTAATGGATTAACAATTATTTTAGTGTTTTTTAGAAAATATCTATAAAGGAGTGATTTCCGGATTTTCCCCAAATTAATTTTCTTGTTTTATCTGTAATTCCCATTTTTTCTTTTTTATAAACTAGTGGTCTCTCATTAAAAGATTTGTTTAAGATTGTAACAAAAAATAAATTGAACAATTATTTTTTCTTGTATACTAAATATGCCCCTTTTATAATTCCAAAACAATAAGCATAATAGTTAAAATTATAAAACACTAAAACTATTCTTACTTGTTACAATGTTACTTAATAGATAATTAGATAGAGAAGAGTTCAAACTCTCAGAAGTTATAAGTTTCCAGTATTTTTTTAGACTGTTTGAATAACCTAGCCACCTTCTTCCTCATCAAAAAACGACATTGTTAAAAGAAAAACAAAGGGATATGGCAGAAAGTATAAGTAGCAAAGACACTGAGGATTGCTTGAGAAAAATATTAAAAAAAGAAAGTTATAGTTTAAGTAAAAAGCTAGAACTTGGTGAATTACTGCTTCAAGCAATATAGATAAATAATATAGGTTTATATAGTGGTAAAAATACCATTAAATAAAGAAATTTATACAATAATTTCAAGAAATAATTTCAGTTTTTAAAATAATATGCAGAATTATGATTTTATGTGGGTTTTAACAATGAAATATCGGACAAGCTCCTAGTGACTTTTCATACAGTCAGGAAGCTGGTGGCTAAAATTAAAATTTATATCAGCTGGCCCTCCGGGGTAAAACACATTTTTTCAAGCAAGGAAATTTGCTCAAAGATAGGATTGTCTTTCATATCTCGAAGCACTTGTTCCGAAACTTGGATCTCCTGTAGCTCCATAGTATTTTTAATTCTGACCACTCTGCATTCATTAGGATTAGATTGGTTACATGTTCTTATAGCTAACTGAATAGCTTCCTGATCGCTATTCGCCAAAATCGGGATTTTGGCTGGATCAAGAACTGACGCAGTTATCGCATTCGTGTACATAGAGGACAAGTTTATCTTATGATAACATCGTATTGTAGATATATCTGCCATACCAATTCCCACACCATTCCCGTGAGATTCATCGGTAATGTCCAAGACAACAATCTTCTGAATAAGCGGAGCTTCAAAACCTTCCAGTAAACCTGACCCTGGACGCCCGGTTACGTTAGGATCCATTCCCTCGCCGCTAATATTTTTACCTATTTCCTCTACAATAAGAACATCTATCTTCGGCATTATAAGCCTGGGCATATACTTTTTCGCTAAGATCAATAACTCTCGATCACGCTGAATAATTGTGTTACTAGGAACTAGCTCAAGATCTAGGAGCTGTTTACAGGGGTTTTCCAAAATCCCTACACCAAAAAGGATCGGAGCTGCTTCTAAAATTAGTCCCGCCGCTTTCAGTAGGATAGTGGCCATTTGTTCAAAACCGCGAGAGTGGATGGCAGATGCACCATTATGATTACCCAATCCAACAACCATCATTTTAAGCAGACCGCTCTCGTGATCTCCTTTAAAATCAGCATGAGGTTTGATCTTATTAATAACCACAATCCCATCTGACTCGAATGCGATACGATCACAATATATCGGCATACCATCTTCTAGACACCCAATCGTAACAGTATCCATTGAGGATCGAATAGGGCAACCTACGTTATCTGGTGTAATCCCATAATCGACTATTACCTCTGTTTGTCCATTTGCAGTAGCGCCACCATGGCTCCCCATTGCCGGTACGATAAACGGAAGGGCACCGTAGTTTTTCAACACTTCTACGATGATTCGGGTGATCTCAACGATACGAACAATTCCCCGGCTTCCTGCTGTAAGGGCAATTTGCTTCCCTTCTAAATCTATTTGCGAAAGAAACTTGTTTAGTTGATCAGTGAACTTTCGTGTACTTTTTAGCTCAGGGGCATTAAAAAGTTGCCGAGCTTTAGCCATTTTAGGTATGTGTACATCCCTGTGTCCATCTACTTGTATTTGAATATTTATTATATCCATAACTGCGTTCCTATCTATTTAATCTTCTTGCGTCATCTCCCTTAATATTCATTTAATCGTCCCGATGAACATTATTTCACCACCGTTCAAGTTCACAAGTAAGCCCTCCATCTACAAAAAGTTGGGCTCCTGTAATAAAGGAAGCTTCATCACTTGCTAGAAAGGCAACAGCATAACCAACATCCTCCGGTGCCCCAATTCGCTTCATTATCTGACGTTCCTCTACCGCTTTTCGTTGGGCAGCAGGGTCCGGATAGGCATCAAAAATCCCCTGGACTAATTCTGATAAAACCCATCCTGGAGAGACGTCGTTTACACGCACAACAGGTCCATAGTCGATTGCCATCTGCCTAGTAAGAGCGGAAACAGCTCCTTTGGCTGCATCGTAAGCCGCACAACCGTTGACCGAAAGCTTTGCATGAACAGATGATATATTGATAATCACCCCTTTCCCTTTTTTCAGCATATAGGGAATCACATATTTGGAACAAAGAAACACCCCTTTTAGATCTACATTCATACAGCGATCCCAATCTTCCAAGGTGGTTTCGGTAACAGTATGGTAACCACCTATCCCGGCGTTGTTCACAAGGATATCCAAGCTACCGAATTGTTCATTGGTTTCTTTCATTAACTCTTTTACCTGGCTCTCTTCTGATACGTCACATTTAATCCAAATTGCTTCTCCACCACTTTTTCTAATCTTCTGTACCACCCTGTTCCCTGCATCTTCATCCCGTCCAGAGACAACAATTCTTGCTCCTTCCTGTGCTAAGATCATAGAAATTCCTTGGCCTATACCTTTGTTACCACCTGTAACAATAGCAACTTCTTTGTTATTAAACCTCATCCTTTTCTCCTTTCACCATGGGCAAACTTTTCCCAAGAACCTTACCACTCCTTTTCGTGACCAGGACATTAACCTCTTGCCGTACCCCCCCTACCCCAGGTATGTAAACTCCCGGCTCACAGGAATGAACCATTCCCGCTTTTAACACTAACTGCGCTCCTGGCATTAAATAAGGTTCACCGTCATGGTAAGCTAGACCTACTCCATGTCCAAGGATATGAACAAAGTATTCACCATATCCATCATTTCGAATACTTTCACGCGCTACCTGGTCTATTTCACCAGCACTAACTCCTTCCTTGATCGCCGCCAAAGCCGTAGCTTGTGAACGTTCGATTACAGACATTATCTCTATCTGCTTATCCGAGGCAGTACCACTTACAATCGTTTTTGTCAAATCACACCAAAAACCGTCCGCGACTAACCCAAATTCGATCATTACGAAGTCTCCATTACGAATTATTCGGTCTGTAGTTACCATTCCGGCAAACCAGGCAGCTTCAGTTCTTTTCGGGCCACTTGTAATCTGTGTAACAGCCCTCCCGAATTTAACTCTGCCTTTATAACCAGAAGCGGTTCGTAAAATGCAAGATTCTATTTCAGCAGCTATATCAATCTCTCGTATCCCTGGCTCTGATGCTAACTCTACAAATCTCTCAATACCAATCCAGCCCAGTTCATTCGCCATCTCAATCTTCTCTACTTCCTCTTTAGTTTTTACCCGTCGCATCTCGCCGATAATTCCCGTTACCTCTACTAAACGTTCGGTTCGGAAGACTTTTCTCAGCATCTTCCTGGTGTTAGCCCCGGGAGGCATTAGTTCTCCACAACACAGGTTAGGAGCCATAACATCAGCATCCAAGTCAGTTCCTATAACAGATCCGTCAGGGATCCGGTCTTTTTGCTTTAAATCTTCCAGAATACTCCCTATGGTACTGTACGGATCACCATCCTCTAGCTTGACCCAACCAAAACGTCTTACTTCTGAAATTATGCCTTTATCTGGGTCATCCTGGTCTCCATAAGGAGCTATTATGCATGAATTCCCTTCAGCAGGTACAAAAAGAAATGAAAATCCGTTTCTGGGCCAATACAAACTGAATAACACCAGGTTTTCAGGTAATTTCAATATCGTTGCAGCTATTCCCTTTGCATTCATTTTTTCCTGTAATTGGTTCACTCTTGATATTGTATCCTTCACTTTCAACAAATCCCCTTATTTCTGTATATGCTCTTGACTGATAATTTATTAGCAAAATTAGTATAAATCACTCATTTAAAAAAATCTTATATATTTTATAAAACTATTCTATCTCTCTGAAACCTATTTTAAGGTGCTACCACCACCAATTCCATTTCTTTATAGCATTCTATTTCATCCTTAACTACCTTTACAATCTTCTTAAAGTTATGATACATAAATAAAAGACTTTCGCTACATTTCTTCTGTTATTTTATTATAATTGTTCAAATACCACGTTGTGTATCTAGGCTACTACACGTATAATTTAGTTGTTATTCTCAGACAAGTTTACTCGTTTTTCTATGTTCACTTATGGCATCGAGTAAAATAGCCAGAATCAGGGTTACCCCTGTTACCAGGTTTTGCCAATAGATACCGACCCCCAAGAGATTCAAAGAATTGGAAAGAACTCCCATAAACATTGCACCCAGAAAAGCTCCAAACACTGTTCCTTCTCCACCTTTTAAACTCGCACCACCTATAATTGCTGCAGTGATAACCCTCAACTCCATCCCTTGGCCTACCGTAACCGAGGCTGAACCAAATCGAGCTGTGACTAAAATACCAGAAAACCCTGCTAGAAAAGATACCAGGATATAGTTCACGATTTTAACCAGAGCAACATTGATACCGTTGAGCTTGGCAGCTATTTCATTCCCGCCGACATAATATCCCTGACGCATAAAGCGGGAATTTCTGAGAATGGTATCGCCTACAAGGACTATAACAAAAAGCAGAATAATCGGGTACTGTACTCCCCATAGCTTCCCCTGGCCGATTATTTCAAACTCCATTGGTAGGTTCAACACTGCCTTTCCTTTGGCTATAACCAAGACCAGCCCTCTCACAGCCATTAACATACCTAAAGTCGTGATGAATGGATTAAGCCCCACTTTAGCAATAAGCACTCCATTCACAAATCCTACCATTACGGCTGATAAAAGACCTATTAAAATGGAGAAAACTACTGGTATACCGACATTAAGTGAAAGCCCCGTTGCGACACCTGCGAGAGCAAGTGTTGAACCGACTGAAAGATCCAGCCCACCTGAAATCAGGACAATTACCATTCCGGTGGTTATAAGCGCTTCTACAGAAAGACCCATGAAGATAGCTTCCATATTTCGCCAGCTCAAAAAATGAGGTGACATAATTGACATAAACAATCCTATCAACAAAATTACTATAATCAAAATCGATTCTCGGAAAGAACTAATAGCTTTCCCTATTGATTTAATACTGTTCACTTTTAACTACCCTCTTTGAATTTGGATCAATACCTGCCGCGTAAGATATGATTGTCTCTTCCGAAAAATCTTTCCGAGACACCTCTCCAGTGATTTTCCCCTGCCGCATCACTAAAACCCGATCGCAGAGACCAATAATTTCTGGAAGGTCGGAAGAAATTACTATTACCCCTTTCCCCTGTGCAGAATATTGCCGAATCTTTTCATAAATTTCCGAACGAGCACCTACATCAATTCCGCGGGTAGGTTCGTCCAGGATAATGACGTGTGGTTTTATTCCCAACCACGTAGAGAGAAGGCATTTCTGTTGATTTCCTCCAGATAGATTCATTACCTTCTGATTAATAGATGGTGTCAGGATGCGGTACTCATTTTTAAGATGCTCGGCATAGCGATCGATCTTTTTTTTATCGATAATGTCAATTAGACGACGGAAATTTTTTAACGAAGGAGCAATCACATTATCTTTTATTGTGGATCTCAGGTACAGGCCTAGCTTTATTCTGTCCTCTGTCAAATAGGAGATCCCGTTGTTAATCGCATCTGCAGGAGAGTGTATTTTGCTCTCTTTACCGTTTATAAATATTTTTCCTTTATCGCACTGATAATAACCAAAAATTGTCAAAGCCAGATCCGTTCGTCCAGCTCCGATAAGCCCATAAAACCCAAGAATCTCCCCCTTTTTCAAACTGAAGTTTATATCCTCAAAGCATCCCTTTTTCGAGAATTTCTCCACCTTGAAGAAGGGTTTGTTTTCAACTATGTGTTTATCGGAACCTGATCCATACAAATCTTTTATCTCCCGCCCAACCATCATGGATATTAGATCGTTCTCCGTCACATGCTTTTTGGCCTTGGTATCGATATGCCGACCATCACGCATCACCATTACACGGTCGGCAATTTCAAAAACTTCAGCAAGTTTATGCGTGATGTAGATAAAGGAAAGACCTTCTTTTTTCAGTTTGTAAATGTTTTCAAAAAGTAATTTGATCCCTTTTTCTGTAAGGGAGCTTGTGGGTTCATCAAGACAAAGCACTTTAGGATTGGCAGAAATTGCTTTAAGTATCTCTAACATCTGCTGATTCTCTATGGAGAGATTTTTCGCCAGCATTTTCGGATTAAATTCCAGATTGAATTTTTTCAAAAGCTGATCCGTTTCCAGATAAAGGTTTTTCCAGCGGATCTGGTTTAAAAGGCTTACCGGCTGCCTATTCATAAAAATATTTTCGGCTATAGAGATACTCCCCACTATCGAGAGTTCCTGATACACAACGCCCACACCCATGCACATGGCATCATAAGCTGAATGAAATTGGTACTCCTTACCCCCGAGCACAATACGTCCACTGTCGGACTTAAGAACTCCCCCTATCATTTTTATCAGTGTTGATTTTCCTGCGCCGTTCTCACCCAAAAGCGCTAATACTTCCCCTTCGTTAAGCCCAAAAGAAACTTTATCAACCGCAAGCACACCGGGAAACGTCTTTGTTAGGTCTTCTACTCGTATTATTTCATTCATAGCGTATTATCTCCAGAGACAAAAGCTCCCTATATAATGAGGGAGCCTTTGTCAAACAGTATCTATTTTGCATACATCTCATTTGCTTCTAAATAATAATCTACATTGCTTTTGTCGATATAATTGGGGGGAAGATAGATTAGGTCTGGCTCAACCACAGCATTGGCAGCCTCATTGTCAGATGCTAAAGATGGCCTGTAGGTATTACGTGAGATTAAGGTTAACATTGACCAGTACATCATGGAAACGTCATTTTGTGCGACTGTACCGGTTAAAACACCTTCTTTAATCTTCTCCAGTATATCAGAGTTCCTGTCCATACCAATAATCTTCACCTTGCCGACCATATCCATTTCTTCCACCGCCATGATACCTCCAATCGCGGCGGTTGAATCACATCCCACAAACCCGCTCAGGTCAGGAAAGCGTACAAGAATATCCTTTGCGGTTTGAATTGCTTTTATAGTATCAGCTCCAGTATCCCCGACTGCAACAACGCTTATTCCAGGATATTCATCAAAAGCTTTACGATAACCCTCTTCGCGAATATCCCACTGATCGTACCCTGGAATAGTAAGAACCGCTACCTTACCACTTCCTCCTAGTGCTTCCGCTAACTTTGTCCCTCCGAGATAACCCAGATCTTGCCCATAAGAACCTATATAGGCTATCCGTTTTGACCCTGGTTGATCTCCTATGATGACAACTACAGGAATCCCAGCGTCTATTGCTTTATCTATGGAAGGATCAAGACTAGGATCTACGCCGAAAAGACAGATTCCTTTTGGGTTTTTTGCGATCGCTTGGTCCATCGTAGCAACGGTTGCAGGAATATCAAATTCGGCAGGCCCCATAATGGTAGTTTTTACGCCGAACATCTCTCCGAGCTTTGTCCATTCATACTTGTGCGCGTTGAAATACTCAATGTTTGATATACATAGGACAAAGATATATTCATCCTCAGAGGAAACACCACTCACAAGGGGATTGCTGGTTTTTACTTCTTCTGCAGGTGCTGCTTCTTCTGCAGGTGCTGCTTCTTCTGCAGGTGCTGCTTCTTCTGCTACTGGCTCTGCAGTCTCTTTACAACCAGACAATATAGTAAAAACACCAACTATCATTATTACTAAAACAAACATTAACACAAATTTAACTTTTGACATCTCAAACTTACCTCCTTATAATATTTTTGTTTCTTTGACTTTTTTGTTAAAATTATTCTGTGAGATTTGTTCGTGATTAGGCTACCCTTCAAAACAGCAGCGTTCTCGAACAAATCTCATTTTTCCCACATTAAAATCACCCCCTTAGCAATTATAGATAATTTATCTTTCACCTCCTATCGATTTTTTTTATTATTGTTTGCATAGTTCTACTGCTTTTTTGCATGATTCAAAAAAGATTCCAATATCGACTGAATAACAGAGGTAACGAACTCCAATCTCCCGCCATTTATCAGAATCAGTTTTATTTTCCACAAAGGTTCCCACATAGATTCCTTTGCTCATGCTAAAATCAATTATGAAACGCATCTTTTCTATAACTTTAGGGTGATCCGTACGACCCGGTACCCCCAGTGCTTGAGACAGATCGTAGGGCCCGATAAATATAATATCAATACCTGGCACATTTAAAATCGACTCCAAGTTATTTATCGCTTTCTCCCCTTCAAGCTGAAGGATTATAATTGTCTCGTTAGCCTCACTGAAGTATTGAAATCGATCCATGGAAGAGTAGTCCGCAGCTCGGACATAACGACAGACTCCTCTCATCCCGTCGGGAAAAAATTTCGCGGCTTCTATCGCCCTGTTTGCATCTTCAGCACAGGTAATTTGAGGGACCTCGATTCCTCCGGCGCCAATATCCAACACTTCTCCTATATAGTTCGTCAACGATTCCTTGACTCTAACAATAGGGAAAAGACCGCTGATCTGAGCCGCCCGAATTAAATTTTGGGTCGACCGAATTGAATTAGGCCCATGTTCCAGATCAATGATTACAAAATCAAACCCTGCATACCCGATAGCTTCAATCAGAGCAGGGTCTTCTGTTTTAGAAAAGGGACCCCAAACTGGTCCGTTCTTTAGCTTTTTACGAAATAATCGTATTTCTTTGGTCAACATCTCAATATAACCTCCATTAACGTTGTACACGGCCAGATCCGCCATTTTTTAAAAGATTCTGCACTTCTTTAAGAGAAGTAAGAGGGAGATCTCCCGGTATCGAGTGCTTAAGACAGGAAGTTGCCACCGCAAAATTGAGAGCCTCCTGTTCCGATTTCAGCATGTTCAATCCATAAATCAAGCCGGCAGCAAAAGCATCTCCACCACCGACACGATCCACGATATCAGTAATCTCGTATTTCTGGGAAATGTAAAACATGTCTCCCGTGTTAAGAACTGCAGACCAGCCATTATAATCAGCACTGTGTGACTCTCGCATTGTTAAAGCGATTTTTTTCAAATTAGGATAATTCTCCACGACCTTTTCAGTTAGAATTCGGTATTTTTCTGCATTGAGGTTGCCAGATTCCACATCCATATCCATCTGGATTCCCAGGGATTTCTGACAATCCTCCTCATTACCTATCGCTATATCGACTAGCTGTGCCATTTTACTCATTACCTCAGACGCACTTTTACCATACTTCCACAATTTTTTTCTGAAGTTTAGGTCGAGAGATACAGTAAGTCCTTTTTTTTTAGCTTGTTTTACTGCTTCCAAGCTTAAGTTAGCAGCTGACACAGAAATAGCCGGTGTAATGCCTGTTATATGAAACCATACTGCGTCTTCAAAGATTGTCTGCCAATCAAAGTCCTCAGCTTTTGACTGGCTTATTGCTGAATAAGAACGATCGTATATAACCAGGGAAGGCCTCTGATTGGCTCCTCCTTCTAGAAAGTACACACCTATCCTATCTCCCTGCCGGAGTATATAAGATGTATCAACACCATGCCTTTGAAGCTCCATTACACAGGCATCTCCTATAGGATTGTCAGGGACTGCGGAAACAAAAGCCGCTTCAAGACCCAGCCTGGATAACCCGACCGCCACATTAGCTTCACCTCCTCCAAAGCTTGCCTCCAACAAGTTAGTCTGAAAAAACCTTTCATGCCCCGGAGCCTTCAACCGCAACATAATCTCTCCTAATGTAATAAACTTTCCCATTTATACCTCACCTCTTATTTCTGAACTAAATGGATGGCAAAACCAGCTATTTCTTCTTCCAGGTAAACCGCGGCCAATTTGCCATTCTTTGTTTTTTTCGTCTCTTCCCGTATTTGAAATCCTCTTCGTCCTAGATATGAAATAGCCAGGGAAATTCGATTGGTTCTCACTGCTATATGACCGTGTGAGCCTAAATACAGTTTCTTCATTATTTCGATGCTTGTTCCACTGAATATCGATGAATTCCCGACTTTGCTTAAAAACCCGAAAAGATCCTTGAATCGATCCGCCCCTTCAGCAGCGTGTTTTTCACTTTTGCTATTAATTCCGATATGAGCAAATTCAAATCCCAATACTATTTTTACAGCTTCTTCCGTAAGTTCCGTAATTTTTTGAAATTCTCCTGAAGAAATTAATTCAGATTTGACCATCCAACTACCGCCACAAGCTAAGACGTTACCGACTGAAAGATAATCACAAATATTAGTCTGGTTGATGCCACCTGTAGGTATAAAGAGAATATCTCCATATGCTGCTGCAACCGCTTTAATAGCCTTTATGCCTCCCGAAGCCTCTGCTGGGAAATATTTTAATACCTTTAACCCACGCTCCAAACCTTGTTCAATTTCAGAAGGGGAGTTAACGCCAGGAAAAATTGGTATGTCTTCCGCAATACAATAATCTACCACCTTCGGGTTAAATCCTGGCGTTACAATAAAGCTGGCTCCTGCATTGATAGCATTGCGAACATTTTTCACACAAAGAACCGTACCTGCCCCCACCAGCATATTGGGGAAATTACTCACTATCCGTTTTATTGATTCTTTAGCAGCGTTGGTTCGGAAGGTTATTTCCGCCACTGGCAACCCTCCTCTTATGAGAGCCTGCGCCAGTTTTATGGCTTTCTCAGCATCATCGATCTTAATAACCGGAATAATTCCTAAACTACCTATCGTATCTTTTATTTCCATAAGTCTCCTTCCTAAATTGCATTAGCCACCTTGGTAAGTATTTTTAGTCACCAAACTAAATCCTGCCGTACTTATTCAATAAATCATCCATTGTTGCACCTGCGAGGATGTCCTTCCTTATTTTTCTTTCCTTTTCAGCCTGTTCCTTAGCTACAGGGAAAACCTTCTCCAGTGCTTCATAAGGAACAACGACAACTCCTATCTCATCACCCACAATCAAGTCCCCAGGATTTACAACTACTCCGCCACACACTATGGTGGTATTTACTTCAATAGGCTCCCTTCTTTTTGAATAAGCCGTATGTGAGGCCCTCGGAGTAACTACTTTCGAATAAATCGGAAAACCGAGCATTTTCGCCTCATCAGTATCCCTGCAACTTCCATCTATAACTGCTCCAACTATCCCTGCGTTTCGTGCGAGTCCCGACATAAGCCCTCCCCATATTGAAGTTTCCGTTTCACCAAACGCGTCAACAACAATAACATCACCCGGTTTTGCAACTTCAAAAATATCAAGAGGATCTACCAAGTCGCCCGGTGAAATCTTTACTGTAATAGCCGGACCTACAATCTTCTTATCCGCAGCACGCGATTTAATATAGTGCTTCATAACGTTATCTCTTTCCATGGCGTCTCCAACTACACATGATAAAGAGATAACGTTCTCCAGTTTTCTAAAAGGCTTAATCTTACTTTCATCAATGTCTGGTCTCGATTTAATTATTTTTTTCAATCCCAACTCCTCAAGTAATGAATGATATATTACAATGTAATATTAGTTTTGACACCAACCCATCTTTTTCCATTTCCTTTGTTACCTTACTTACGGTTTCACTAAGTTAATCGGGGTCTGACCTAGAAGCACAGCTTTAACATTATTGGCAGCTGCATACCTACATTCCTTAAGTGATGCCTCCGAAACATAAGATGCATGTGGAGTAAAAAAGCAATTATCTAGTTTAAAAAGGGGATTCATATCCGGAGACCACTTTTCCATTTTCATTGGCTCTTCCTCAGGATCATCGAGAGCCGCCCCCATTATCCAACCTTCGGTTAGAGCTTTATAGAGCGCCTTATTATCAACGCACTTTCCCCGGGAAACACAAACTAGATAAGCATCATTCCTCATCATCTTAAGGGCATTCTCGTCTATTATATGATGTGTTGCTTCTGTGTATGGCGTGAGAACATTTATCACGTTGGAGCGATGTAAAAGGTCTATTAATTCTACTTTTTTCACTCCTTGGGTCGCCATAAAGCTCTCGGAAATATAAGGATCATACGCAATGACTCGAAATCCGAAATTCCATATTTTTCTCGCTATGTTCTGACCTACTCTACCGAAACCGATAAGCCCATAACTTGAATCTCTCATTCTTAGAATGGGACCTCTCCAATCTTGCCATCTGTAACTGCCCTGTCTTATTTTGGCGTCATAAAACGGAATATTTCTAATAAGCATAAAAGAAAATGCAATAGCATGGTCCGACACTTCATCCAGACAATAATCAGGCACATTTGTAACTATAATGTTATGTTCATAGGCTGCTTTAATATCAACAATATCCATACCCATGCCATACCGTGCTATTATTTTACATTTCTCAAGCTTTTCTATGGTTGATCTTGTAATCTTCGCATATTGCTGAAGGATCGCGTCTGCATCTTTTACGAGCTCCCCCAAACCCTCTCCTGTATTGCATTTAAGACCAATAACTTCAGCACCTATAGGTTCCAGCACGCTTTTTTCAATCTCATTATCAGGATAATCGTAGTCGCTTATATAAACTTTATACTTTGCCATTTATTTAACTCCTTACAAAAAAACATCCCGCAGTCTCATTTATCTTCGTCAACTATTAACTTTTTATAAGCTTCGAGTGCATCCCCGATATGTCTCCTCATTAAAAGCTCGGCTAACTCAGAATCTTTTCTTTTTATAGCGCTCAACAAAGCAGCGTGATATTTAATCCCTATTTCTGGACCTATGCTTTTACTTAACAGGGCATGGTGCATTCTAAGTATCTCATTAAGAACTGAACTTATCTTTTTTACAAAGATATTTTTTGTCCCTTTCGCGATAACATCGTGAAAATTAAAATCTGCAATATAGAACTTCGAAATATCTCGAACGGATTTTTTCATTTCTTTATAGTAATATTGAAGCTTATCATATTCTTCCTCGGAATAATTTTGTACAAACAGAGCAACGTTACCTGATTCTAAATAAATTCTGACCTCAAGAAGTGAAATAAAATCTTTCTTATCGAGAAGGATGAGTGGTGCAAGAGAACTCATATACCCGGCAGCATCGATGTTTGCAACAAACGTGCCGGCTCCCTGTCTTTTCGTAAGCAGTCCTTGAGCCACTAACTGATCCAAGGCTTGCCGTACAGATACACGGCTGACACCAAGCTCCCGACATAGCTCTTTTTCAGTCATTATTTTAGCGTTTGGCACCCACTGCTTTGTTTTGATTTTTTCTACAATATAATTGTAGACACTCTCTCCAACAGTTTGTCCACTTTTCATTTTTAATCCTTTATATAAGTCTATTTATATTACAATTATTGTTATTTGTATGATGCCTTTAAAGCATATAGCCATTTTACCTGCTTGTCAAGCTTTTTAAAAGCTTATTTGTATTATATATTTAAAATTTTGTATTATAAATTTTTTCACTAAGCAAGGGCTGTCTTCAATTTATCGCAACAGTTTAGCTTTAGAAAAAACCTGTTATTCTTGAAAAAATGGCAGTATGTTAAGCAGTAAATGCCAGGATTTGACCAAGTTACCTCTACATATCTCTTCTAAATTATTTAGCAGTTAATTTTATAGAACTTGCATAAATTGTGGAAAGTACATAAGGATTTGGCAAATATTTGTCAAAACCTATCAAGGGGAGCGAATTTTAGCAAGTAAATTATTCTTTTCCTCATCCTTTCCTACTATCAACTCTTTAGTATCTTTAGGGGATCAGCTTCATTTAGCCTTGCTGTTTGGACAATGGAAAAAATTAAAGAGGCTACCTTTGGTGTTTTTCTATCCTTTTTTTTGCCATGATTTTCTACAAGCATCTTCCTGCAGGCTTTCCTTGCCATCTCCATTAGCTTTTTCTCTATCTGTACCATATCTTTTAAATCATTAGTATCCATACAAATTGTATGCGATATTGTATTATTCAAATTGGGCTCCTTCTAAGACTAATTATTAATGGTTTTTAGCTTAGAAGTGAGCCTGTATCTATTTAAGGTTTAATTCAAGTACCAGGTACTAAAATTGGGACACATCCTGAATCAAGAGATGTCAGGAAAATAAATGTTCAAATTTCAAACTCTGAGCAGATGATTAAAAAAATATTGGAGTTAGTCTATAAGCCGAGTTATAAACTAAAAATACTTTTCATTTAATTCTTATACTATTTTATCGCTCCTAAACATCAAAAAGTATATTAAATATATTTAAATTCTACTAAAATAAAAGTTCTACGCTAAAGTATTTGTGGACATTGATTTTACTTTAGTATATATGTATAATTATGTAAATACATAAATATAATTATTTTACAAACAAAATGTTTATTTCATATTGGCAGCGGAAGATATTGTGATAAACTATGGAATAAAGCAAATATCCTTCCGTCTTAAGATTTAAAAATTGCTGAAAGGATGTGATGGGCTGTGGGTAATAAAATTCCAGGAAGAAAATCGAATGAGAAAGTAACTTCAGATTTATCGAGGCTTCTGGAGAATAAGGATTTTAAGTCCGAAGAGGACCTGAAAGACTTTTTAGGAAGTATAGACATAAATAAAAAAATCCCGGATATACCTCCAAAAAGTGCCACAGAGCTTGCGCAGGATATTATATATGATGCATGGGAAGCAAGCAGCCCTTGGATTTAATAAATATGTACCTGATTATTTAACCGGTAAAAAGGCTTTTCCAGATATATTGCCTGACAGGATTACTATGGGTGGCGAAGACGAAGCTTATTGTTATGCCTGGAGATATAGAAAATCCTGGGGAAAGGTTCCTGGTGCCATTTCCTGATTAATGGAGCAAACAGGGATAAGGACCATTTCCAGAGTCGGCCGCAATGACCCCTGTCCCTGCGGGAGCGGCAAGAAATATAAGAAGTGTTGCGGAGCATAATAAGTTCCTGAAGCTTTCATCTTTCTTTGATTATTAATATATTTTCAACATCACTCATTTGTTTCTTAAATAATCCTCTCAATATTTATTAGCCTTTTCAATTTCCTTAACTGGTGTTTTTATTTTCTCAATCCTGCCCAATAATCTTGCAAAAGAGAAAAAGCTTCCAGCATTGTCTTTTTCGTAATACCGCAATCTTGAGCCATTCTTGCGTAACTATCCTCCAGAATGTCAGGCGGTATTTCCAATGCCTGAGGCATATCATGTGTATTGCGTAGTTTAAATGTTGCTTCAATTGCTGATATTACCAATTTCTTATCAGGGAGCTCCTGTTCAATAATTAAAACCAAATCAACTAAATCTCTTATACGTGAAAAAGGTCGTTTTTCACGGGGATATGAATATGCGTGTATTTTTTCCGCGAAATGCTGTTCAACCGGTAACATAGCCACACATATCGGCTTTATTCCAGCAAATCCTAAAATATCATCACCTTTTTTCCATTCAGCCTCAGAGATAACCGCATCACCAATCCCTATATCAATATGAAATTTTGTAAAAACTCGGTTAGCAACTCTTGCCTCAACCGGATAACGCCACCCACCATATATCGTCTGGTTAAATTCTCTTATAGGAAGTCCAATATAAAATTGAAACCAATCAGACATATCTTTCTTAGCTTCCGTCTGAAGCAACTCACGAATTGTATTTTCATTGGGATTTTTCATATGGGGTATTGAAAAATCAATATCCTTAGTCGTTCTCGCCAAACCATGAAACCGCAATTCCAAAGCATACCCACCTTTTAGCAGCCATTGTTGATTTGGGCTGCTTGATTCAAATAATCGTGCGAGAAACCTGTCAAATGTGACCCGCCTTCGTAAACGGTCTAATGGAATCGATTGTTCATAAGCGATATTTTTGAGCCTCTCTTCAAGGGCCCGCCTGAAAGAAGCCGCATCATTATATTTTTTAAAATCAGTAGTCATTAGGTTTTCTCGCGATTATTTTTCATCTTTTTAAAAACTATCATTATTTTTTCTTTTGCCTTTTCCGGCATTTCCGCGCTCACGATATCAATAATCTGGATCATTCCCTTATCACAGGCCTCTTGTATGGCTTGTTCAAGATAATCTATACTGAAATTTGACCCGGCAGAATCAATTATTGTACGAAGAGGATTTGTAACAAAAAAACCTTCTCTTTGCTCTTTTTCATCATCCGAGATTCTCCCTCTGTAAATAACACATCCTTTAGGTGCTTTTTTTCTAAATCCCGGAGGAACCGTAAAATAGATTTTTGATGGCATAACATCGCTGAGATCATGAATGCTAAGCGCTGATTCATGGGAAATAACAGCTTGCGTCCGGCCATTGCGATCTCTGCTCCAGAGGGACCATCTAACGAAGTCCTCATCAGGTGAATTTGGAAATTGTGCCAGCCTAAAAATACCCCTATCAATTTCAAGCCACTCACCATTTTGCTTGTAATGGGTATGCATTCTATAGGAAAATCCAGCACGAATAGCTTGTTTTGCTGTAAAATAGCCCTGCTGAAGCGAAGCAGTTTCAAATAGTTTTTGTTTTTTTGTTTTTTCCATAATATGCAATACCTATATTTATGTAATAAATATACACCCTTTTTAGATTTTGTAAAGCATATTTATTACATTATATGTAATATTTGTGCAAAATCTAATAATTATTCGAAAGTAATGTTCATACATGACATAACACACGTCTTATACAAAAGATATATGAAGTTGATCCCCTCACCTGCCCAAAGTGTGGGGGAGATATGAGGATAATCGCCTTTATTGAAGATTATAAGATTGTTAAGAAGATACTTGATTATGTGGG
>JABMRD010000105.1 GCA_013202875.1 Actinomycetota bacterium
ATCTTATCCAGCGTAGGAGTTACCGGTATTTTGGCAGTAGAGGTTTCTGATGCTGTTTCTTTCTTACATGAGGAAAATATAAGACTGCAGGAAAGAATAGCACACAGCAGAAGAGAGAATAAAATTATTAGATATTTTTTTAATTTCATTTCAAAAAACTCCTTTTTAAAAAAAACGGTTTATATCTTTATAATTAAAAAAAACTCTACAATATAATAATATTTTATCTGAAAATAATAACATGTTTAAAAACATTAAGAAAATTTCCTTTACATAAGGAAACTTATTTTATATAATTTCCTTATTATGAGGAAAGATATAATAAAAAATCTAATTACCGATTTTCATGAAAAAGGCATACCTCCCGTAAAACCCAGGCTTTTAGAGATATCGGTTAATTCAAAAAAAATAATTGCTTTAACAGGCGTACGCAGAAGCGGTAAAACATTCCAGTTATATAATGTAATGAACAGATTAATTAAACAAAAAATCAAATTGAAGAATATCTTATATTTCAATTTTGAGGATGAAAGGATAGATGAAAATACTTTTGTTTTAAACAATATAATTGAATCGTATCAGGAATTATATCCTGAAATTAATTTAGGTAATTGTTATTTTTTATTCGATGAGATTCAAAATATAGACGGATGGGAAAAATTTGTAAGAAGAATATATGAGCAGATCTCAAAGAATATATTTGTAACAGGTTCTAACTCAAAAATGTTAAGCAGGGAGATTTCAACTTCATTGAGAGGCAGGAGTATGAATTATGAAATTTATCCTTTAAATTTTGAGGAATATTTAAATTTTTTAGGCATAGAAATAAACTTTAATTCCACAAGATCGAATTCAGCAATAATAAATACCTTTGAAAAGTTTTTATCCGGTGGAGGTTTCCCTGAACTTATATCAGTGGATAGTAAAATAAAAGATAGGGTTCTTCAAGAATATTTTAATGTCATGATATTTAGGGACTTGATTGAAAGATATGATATTACGCAAACAGCAATACTCAAATATTTTTGTAAAAGGGTAATAGGCAATAGTTCTAAGGAATTTAGCGTAAATAAAATTTATAATGAAATAAAATCTCAGGGTTATAAAATAAGTAAAGATACAATATATGAATTCCAAAATTATGTTGAGTCCATTTATCTTGCATTTTTTATACCTAAATATTCACATTCAATTGTGAAACAGGAATTTTCAAAGAAAAAAGTTTATTCTATTGATAACGGCCTTGCTGCTTCTGTCGATGCCTTTTTTATAAAAAATAAAGGAACTGCTCTGGAGAATTTAGTATTTTTGGAACTTATAAAATCAGGTAAAAAGGTTGTATATTACAGCAATAATTTTGAGTGTGATTTTTTATTGATGGAAAATGAAAAAGTCTGTGAAGCTATTCAGGTTTGTTTTGATATTAATGACAGTGATACAAAAAACAGGGAAGAAAAAGGCCTTATAAATGTATGCAGAGAATTTCAATTAAAAAGGGGATTAATCCTTACAATATATGATGAACAGAAATATACGGTTAACGGAATTACTATTGAAATTATACCGGTATATAAATATATACTTAAAAAATATATGGCTTGATTGGAGAGTAATAAGTTAAAAGGGCTGCTTTGTGCCTGAGACAGATGCATTTTCTCCGCTTGATTGGCAGCCTTTCTTTGAACTGACTGGTATTTAAATACAATATTTTTAATTTAAATAATAGGGTAATATTATATAATGTATATAATATTTTCTGGAATATTATTTTTGACAGCACATATTGGAGTTTTGAAGGAAAATTTCAACAGGTTAACCTGTTCCTATAGAAGACAGTGAACATTTAAGAAAAACTGTAATTGCTCCTGTATTAAAATTGTATAGGAGATGAAAAAAATATTTTTTAATGTTCATATGAAAAATATTTACAGAAATTTTCTCACAAATTTTTATTTCTAATTTTCCACAATGCCATAGGGTGGTTTTTTATGCGTTCAATTATAACTGGATCATTAAAAAGTAACTCTGGTTGATAATGCTTCTCTTTAAAGTAAATTAAAAATTTCTTTTCCTCCAGATTAAGTGTTAGTAACTCGTTAATGAATTCCTTAACTCTTTCTTTCGCTAATTCCAAATTAAAGAATTCCTTTTTACGAATAACTGGTAGTAAATCTGTTTTGATTTTTTGACTTGTTAACGTATTAATAACAGAAGTGTTAAATTCTGCCTTAGTTTCTATTGATGATACAGCTGAATAAAAAATAACACTTTTCTTTAGAAGATCGTATTCGTTTTTATTAAAGATTCCAAGGTTAACCATATTATATACATCATATAAGTCTCTTGCGGCTGTACGATTAAGCAGGGTGATTATTTTACTTCCGAAAATATCAATTACATCAAGAGAATTTATTTTTAAATCTCTAGATAAGAAGTCAGCTGAAAGTTTCCTTTCCTTCACAGGAAGAATATGTGTTCTTATTGAATAATTAATCTCTATTTTGATGTTATCATTATTGCCACCCGAATTGATGTAATCAAATATCCATGAGTCCAAACTATATGTATTTTTAGTTTTTGGGCTTAAAGTATAATTTTGAGTTTGCATATATTTTACGATATCTTTGCTAATGATTTCTCGTTCTCCAAGCATTTCTTCTCTACTGGCTGTATTACAATAGTCCAGGTCTATATCTATTGAAAGACGTGGTAGATTAAAAATTGTCAAATTTATTGCGGTCCCTCCTTTAAGTGCAAGATTTTCCTTCAGTAAAGGATTTTGATTAAGATATTCTAATGTATCCACCAGGCGGTATACTTTTTCGAGAGTATCTCGAATAAAATCAAGCTCATCAGCTTTTTGGCCAAGTAAACGTTTATCATATCTAGACAAGCTTGCTGCCCCCCTGGTCATTAATAATCATCAGGTTTTTTGGTGCAACAATCTGCCATTTGCTGTTGTAAAATGAATTATCAGAATTGATTCCTTTAAATAAATATCTTATGCTTTTTCCAATTTTAGTGACGCAAAACTTAAAAAAACTATCTTTGAGTTTCAGTTTATCTTTGTAATATTCTAAGATATATCCAGTTTTTTGGTACAATACTTGGAGGTTATATAAATCAAGATATTGTTCCAGCTTTTTGCTGTCTAAGTAAGTTACCATGCTAAGACATTGCAGCAGCTCTTCAAGTCCTCCAATTTTTTCAAAATCTTTGATTCCATCCAAAACAGTACGTTCTATATCAGTCACGCTAACCCCGGAGTAATTTTTTGGTTCTAAAACTCCATCATTAAATTTTGAACGGATAAACTTATAACTTATTCCTTCAAATTCAAAATTATTAAATCTTTCATTAGATGATATATAAACCTCATTAAATACCTGGTTAGCCAAACCGTAATATTCAAAAGCACTATGATGAGAAACATATGCAGATTTTGTTAATCTGCTTCCTATTTGATATTTATTTACTATCGTCTGGCCGGTTTCAAGGCTTACAGCAGCATAAAGATTTCGCTTAATACTTTTTATATAACCTTTTTGAACAAGCCTGTATATTTTTGAGTGAGCAGTTTCCCTGTTACCTGTTAAATTGATTACATCAGTGAATGAAAATGCACCTAGTTTTAATAGTTTTTCAAAATCTTTCATACTCACCATTATTTGTTTTTAAATATAGCACAATAAGGTTCAATTATAAACCATTATGGTTAAATTATAAAGTAATTCTTTTTCAAGGCTATAATTACTTTATAATTATCTTTGAAAGGTTTATAATTACACCATTTTAAGTAAGATATAAAGTGAATAATGATATTGTGCTCCATTGTTTTATCAGTATATTAGGATAATCTATAATTATAATTGTCTCTTACTGGATACATTGATAAATTTATAAGTCTTGCAAGCAGTTGTTCTAAAATTAACATCTTCAATATTTATATCCGGATACTGGCCACAGGGAGAAACAGAGAAAGAAGGTATTATTATCAAATTTTGTTACCATTGATTTTTAATACTTTGTTACAGTAAAAACTTCGGAGCTTAGTGAAACATAGACAGGAGACTGATGTTTGTATTTAGTATAACTCCAGGCTCTGTTCTAATCTTTTTAAGCTTGTGTTAATTTTACATAAATCAGCAATCTGGTTTTTAATCCCCAGAGCGGGGTAGCTATGAATTCTTTTTGCTATTTGATAGGTTATATTAAATATGGAACAATCATATCGTAAGAAGTGAGAGGTAAGAGGTTGGATATAAGAGGTAAGAATTGATACATTGGAGGATATAAAATATGTCAGAAGAAGAGATTTTAGATGTACAGTTAAGGCCCAAACGGCAGATAACACTTCCATCGAAAGTTTGCGAAAAACTGGGTATTGAGTATGGTGACAGATTGGAACTGAGAATAAAGGACGATTCTATTATAGTAAAACCAAAGAAAACCATAGCTTTAAATGCTTTAAATGAAATTAGAAATGCATTTAAAAAATCAGGTGTTACGGAAGAAGAACTTTTGAAATCTGTCAGGGAAAAAAGACATGGAAAAGCTTAAAATTTTCCTCGACAGTAATGTTTTAATATCAGGACTATATTCAGAAAAAGGTGGTCCTGGTATAATACTTGATCATTTTATTGCAGGCAAAATAAGTATTATTATTTCACAGAAAGTCTTAAACGAAGTAATAGAAGTATTATCGGAAAAACTCCAAAAAATGCTCCCTTTTCTGCAGGAATTCTTATTAAGTTATCCGCCTGAAATAATTAAAGATGCAAAACCTGAAAATATTAAAAAATGGTCAGGACTAGTAAATGAAGATGATGCAATGATTTTAGAATCTGCAATGTCCTGCCAGCCAGATTATTTTATTACTGGTGATAAGCACTTCTTTAGCGGTCCACTAATTGAAAAAAGATCAGACTTAAAAATTTTAAGACATAAAAGTTTTGTAGATATTCTAAAAAAAATTTAATAGGTAAAAACTTTAAAAGTATTTTAAAAAACAATCAAATAAAGATAGATGATTACCAATATATTAAGAATACTTACGACAAGGTCCGCGAGGCCATTTATTTTTAAAAGTAATTGTAACTATAATCTGGATTTAAATGCCAAAAACTTAGGATTATACTTTCATATACCATTTTGTAAAAAAATATGTTCTTTTTGCCCCTATTACAAAATAGAATATGACAGGTCTCTGCTTAAAAATTTTCACAATGCTCTTCTAAAAGAAATAAAACTGGTGTCCGGTCTATCCGTTAAAAGAAGAGATATTGAAAGTATTTATTTTGGCGGCGGGACCCCTGCGCTGATGGTGGATTATTTACCCGAAATCATAGATTTGGTTAGAAACTTATTTAATATAAAAGGGAATATGGGAATAGAGCTGCACCCCCGGGACATAAATGAGACTCTGCTGGGAAAACTTAAAAAATGTGGATTTAATATGATAAGCGTAGGAATACAATCTTTTCAGGACAGGTGCATCTCAACTCTTGGAAGAGAAAAAATAGATAGTATAGATAAACTTAAATTAGTAAAAGAATTTAAATTTACGGTAGTAGACGTAGACTTAATATTTGGAATACCCGGACAAACCAAAGAGGATTTGACCGATGATTTTATAACAGCTGTAGAAAATGGGGCAACCCAGATCTCTACTTATCCCTTTATTGAGTTTTCATATGCTAAAATTAAAAATAAACCACTTAACCGGAAACTGAAAAAGCAAATGTTGGAAAGCTTATTAGGCATAAGTGAAAAAACGGGTTACCGGAGAAACTCTATCTGGACATTTTCAAAAGATAACTTACCAGGATACTCCTCGGTTACAAGAGATAATTTTATTGGATTCGGACCAAGTGCTGCCACTTTATTACAAAGCATATTTAAAATAAATACATTCTCTGTTAGGCAGTATATAAAATGCCTGGATGATAATAAATTACCCACTGCCCTTAGTCTAAAGTTCAGTCCCAGGACCAGAGCCCTTTACTGGTTTTTCTGGTCAGCATATAAACTTTATATAAGTGGAGATAACTTTTACGGGCTTTTTGGTAAAAAACTTGATAATATATTCAAACTTGAACTTTACTGGGCTAAAAAATTTAAGTATATAGAAAAATATAGCGGCGGATATAAATTAACTGATAAAGGAGCTTATCTTTTTCACCTTATTGAACAAACCTATACCCGTCAGTACATAGATAAGACCTGGAGAATGGCTTTAAGTAATCCCTGGCCAAAAAGAATTGCTTTATATTAATTAATTACTTTTATGAAAGGATACCATCCGGATGGATCAGAAAAAAATGACTATGTCTAATATCTCTACTATCGGGGTTTTTAAAGATGCCTTAAGAGTCTCTATTAAAAGACCTTCTCTGGCACTTTTTTTTCTTAAAACCATAATAAGTCAGAAAAGAGCGCAACGAAATAGGTTAAAATGGATTGGTAAAGGGATTCAGGTGCCGCCTGTTATGATATTTAGCATTACAGATAAATGTAATCTGAATTGTAAAGGATGTTACAATAAAGCTTTAAGAATACCATCAAAAAATGAACTTGATACGGCCCAGATAATTGATATCCTCGATCAAGCCAGAAAACTCGGCATAGCGTTTATAGTAATAGCCGGAGGAGAACCATTTGTGAGGAAAGATTTTTTAAAGATTATAAAGACTTTTCCTGAATTGATTTTTCTTGTCTTTACAAATGGCTTACTTATAGACGATATTCTACTTGAGGAGATAAAAAGCAAGAGAAATGTTGTTCCGGTTATCAGCATAGAGGGTCATCTGGAACAGACTGGCCACCGCAGAGGAGAAGGTGTCTTTAATCATTTAAAGACTGTAATAGGAAATTTGAATAACGAATCAATTTTTTTTGGGACGTCTCTCACCGTTACCAGACAAAATTTTGAATGCCTTACCGACGATGCTTTTGTAGCTGACCTGATAGAGAAAGGCTGCAAACTATTTTTCTATGTTGAATACACACCTATCACTGAAGGCACTGAAAATTGGGTTCCCACAACAGAACAGAGAAAGAAAATTCCAGGTATTATGGATAGATACAGGAAAAAATTTTCTGCACTTTTTGTAGGGCTGCCGGCCGAAGAAGAAATGTTTGGAGGGTGTCTTTCTGCAGGAAGAGGTTTTATTCATGTAAATGCAAAAGGAGATCTGGAACCCTGCCCCTTTGCCCCGTTTTCAGATGTAAATCTTAAAGATATGACCTTGAAGGAAGCTCTTAAGTCAAGACTCCTGAAAGAAATACGGAAAAACCAGTCTATGCTGGATGAATCTGAAGGCGGCTGCTCACTGTGGGCTAACAGAAAATGGGTTGAAACATTGCTAAAGTAGCATAAGCATTAATAAG
>JABMRD010000008.1 GCA_013202875.1 Actinomycetota bacterium
AGTTTCTTGAGTTGTGGGGGTGTAGCTCAGTTGGGAGCGCGCCAGCCATGCAAGCAGGAGGTCAGCGGTTCGATCCCGCTCATCTCCACCAAATTTTTTCATCAATGCATATGCAATAAAAAATGACTAACATCTGGCTGGAAGTGTTTTTAGGTAAAATAGGGAAATATATTATTATTTTTTTAACAAGATATGGTTTAATCATAATCCCTTTTGTGTTAGCTTACGGAATCTTTTTAGCACTATCTTCGTACAATCTTAAAAGGATTGAAAAAAAAGTTAACTTAGAAATATTAAATAGGGCCAGGGACATTATAAGAAAGGTCCCGGATATCAATTATGTAGATTTGGTTGACAGGATAAAAATTCCCTGGAAAAAGATTATAAAAACTTACTCTTTTTTTCCATATATCTCTCAGGAATCAGATTTATGGGTAACCAGGACAAACCTGATAGATGTAAGAGATATTATTATGCATAATGATAAAAAAATAAAATTGGTCCTTGAAAGAAATGGGATTAATATTTTTGGGAAAAAACCAGCCATTCGAAAAAATTTATATACGGAGTATATCCACAGGATTACCGGAAGAAAAGGTGAATAACAATTTTATAAAAATAAGTTAGATATAGGTTCTATAATTTTCAGTAGGATCCAGAAAAATATGTTAGAACTGCCGCCAATACTTGAAAGTCTCTTGTAACCCTCTGCTAACTCTATATTATGTTCCAGAAAGAATCTGGTAAATAAATATCCCATATTGGTTGTTGTCCACAGTATTATTGGAATTATAATTACTGCTGAAATAAGACTTCTGAATATATCACCTTTTGACGGAGCTATGATCCAGATCAGTATAAATGGAATCATTATGAGGTCAGCTTTTGGGAGCACAGCATTTCCCGGAAGAATGGTTGAAATGTAAACGGTCAGAGGTATTATAATAACTGATAACATAATTATAGAAGGTTGACCGACTAAAACTATAGGGTCCAGACCAATGTACAACTCTCTTTTTGTAATTCTTCGGCTTATAAAACTTTTTATATCATCTATGGTAGTAACTAAACCTTTAAGAAGCAGGTTTACTGACCTGGGAAGCAGTATCATAATAATAGATAATGTTAAACCGCTTAATAGAGCATATAGAAGATTTGAACCTAAGTTTAAATAGAAGTTCTCATATTTTGTAATTGCACCAATTATAAATCCAAGAATAAATCCCATTATCATAGGTTCCGAAACGACTCCGAGCTTATACTGAATTTCTTCATAAAAGACATGAACTCTCCTGATAAATGGAATCTTGTTAAAGATAACATTAATAAGATGTGAAACAGGTGCCCAGCAAATAATTTGAGCCTGTGGGGTAGATATACCCTTCAAGCCAAAATAACTTTCAATATATGTTGCATAAATATCTGATAGTACAAGGGTTATAACAGCAACTATCATTGCAATCAGTATTCCTATCCATTTTATTTCTGTAATTGCAAAAATAATCGAGCCTACCAGCAGAAAACTCCAATAGTTCCAGAAATCTATATTTATAGTCCTGGTAAATCTCAAGAAAAGCATGAGCAGATTTAAAATTATTACTGCTATTATTATTTGTAAAATTATAGGAGAATTTAGAATAACTTCCCTGGAGACAAGCCATCCTTTATCAATAATTTCAAATTCTTTTGAAGAATTTTTCAGTATGGTATCGGTAATGGGTTCAAAGAAATTTACAAAAAGAGTGAGCAGTATAGAAAGACTGGCCAGTCCAATAAGTATGAATGCGCAGTTTTTTAAGTTCTTAAGCGGTTTTCTGGTGATAATGAGGCTTATTATAAGTAATATGGCCGGAATTAAGATAACCGGCCCTAATTCTATTATATAATTAATAACCCTGTAAGTAGTTGACATGAAATAAAAGTTTTAAGTTTTTAATGATGTTTTATTATACTTACTATTTAATATAAAATGAAGGGAACTGTTATGAATGATTTTAATACCGGTCTGTCTTCTGAAGCAGTTATCAGGAGAAAGGAAAATTTTGTGAACATTTATAATAAAATGTTTGAAGAATTGGTAAGCAGAGACGCCAGCAGTATTGCAAGCGGTGCAAATTGCAGGCTAATAGAGGATAAAAGGATTAAATTAAGTTTTTTTAAAAAAGAAATCATAGTGGATTTAGATAAAAAGAAAATCTATTTTCTTAAAAGCAGGAGAGTAGATAAAGAAGAACCTGTAGATACATATTCATCTTCTCTTGTTTTACATTATTTACTTAATGCGGATGGGACCCCGCCTGCCAATAATTGGATATCTTACAGGGAACTTCCCGGAGGGCTTTTCTACTGGCAAACAATACCTAAGGTACTGGAACCTTTGATTAAAAAATATGAAAATAATGGTGAGGGATTTCTAAAAAAGACATTTGAAATTGGCGGAGAAAAATATGCTCAATTTAAATTTGGTTCAATTATTTACCCGTTTAAAATGTTTCCCGTTCTTATGATTTTTGATGAGAAAAGTACGGAATTTGAAGCAAATATCAGGGTACTATTTGATGGAAATGCCCATCATTATTTAAAAACCGATGTGGTCAAACTAATCATAATTTATATAGTTAAAAAGCTTTGTAACCAGTAAAAATGTTTCTGGAACCTTGAAATTTTGATTTTTTTTATATAATATTAAGCAAATGTTCAATTGTCGAACAATTGTGCAATTATTTTAAAATAAGTTATGAACAGAATAGAAAGAAAAAAATTCTTATCAAAGATAGCAGGACTTTATTATATAGAAGGCTTGACCCAGCAGGAGATTGCAGATAGATTAAATATTTCAAGAACAAGGGTTTCCAGATATTTAGATGAGGCAAGAAAAGATAAGATTATAGAAATAAAAATAAACTTACCGGAAGAGGATTATTCCAATCTTGAATATAGAATAGAAAAAAGTTTTAAGATAAAAGAATGCATCGTTGTGCCCACTTTCGATAATAAGGAAGAAATACTAAAGATGATGGCGGGCCCGTTGAATAATTTATTCGAAAGAATATTAGCCGGTGGAAGCTATTTAGGAATTGGCTGGGGCACTTCACTTAAGGGAATATCAGATTATATTAATGTAAGTGGTAAATCTGATGTCAAAGTAGTCCCGATTATTGGAGGTCTTGGTAAAATAGGAACAGGGGTGCATACCAATTCTGTTGCTAAGAATATTGCAGATAGGCTTGGCGGCATAAGCTATATGATACATTCTCCGGCCATCCTGGACAGCAGAGAGATAAGGGAGATTGTGGAAAATGACAGTAATACCAGGGAAATAATCAAGTTATCTGAAAAAATTGATACTGCTCTGGTAGGTCTGGGTGATATAGGTCCGGATTCTACATTAATCAAAACAGGCTGTTTCAGTTTAGAGGAATTTAAATATCTTGATAGTTTAGGAGCGGTAGGAGATATTAATCTTATTTTTATAAATGAAAATGGTAAACATGTTCCAAATAAGATAGATGAGAGAATTGTAAGAATTTCACCTGATAGATTAAAAAAAGTTAAAAATGTTATCGGGGTTGCTTTTGGCAGGAGAAAATTGAAGGTTATTCTTGGCGCTTTAAGGGGCGGCCTGATTAACATTCTGTTTACTGACCAGGAAACAGCAGAAAATATTATTAATTCAGGATAAATTATGGGTAACGATTTAAAAGCTGAAAAACCATATATAACTATCGATGGATATAGAGTGGAAGATAAATTTAGCGGGCTGGATGACAGCATAAAAATAGAAATGCTAAGGAAAATGTATCAGATAAGGCATTTTGAGAATGAAACCGAGCAGTTTATTATAAGGGGGATGATTCATGGTACGTGTCATCTATATACCGGTGAAGAGGCAACTGCTGTTGGGGCAATTTATGCCATAAATGATGATGATTACATCACCTCGACTCATAGAGGTCATGGCCATTGTATTGCGAAAGGCGCAGACCTGAATATTATGATGGCAGAGCTATTGGGTAAGAGGACAGGGTATTGTAAGGGCAAAGGCGGGTCAATGCATATAGCTGATGTTGATTCGGGAAATCTTGGCGCAAATGGAGTAGTGGGAGGAAGTATCGGTATCGCCACAGGGGCAGCACTTACCTGCAAGATGAAAAGGAATGGGAAAATTGTGGTGTGTTTCTTTGGAGATGGCGCGGCCAATCAGGGAATATTTCATGGTTCCATTAATATGGCTTCCATATGGGATCTTCCCATAATTTACCTCTGTGAGAATAATGTCTACGGTATGTCAACACCGGTAAAGGAAGCATTTAATATAGAAAAAATATCGGATAGAAAATATGCTTACGGCATAGAGGGACTTACTATTGATGGGAACAATCTTGTTGAGGTGTTCAATACGGTTTCACATTTTAATGGTGAGTGCAGGGTTGGAAGGGGTCCTGTTTTAATTGAAAGCCTGACATACAGGTGGAGGGGCCATTCTAAAAGCGATGCCCAGGTTTATAGAACCAGGGAGGAAACAAAACAGTGGGTGGGAAAGGATCCTATAGAAAGATATAAGAAAATTTTAATTGACCAAAAAATATTAATCGAAAAGGAAGACAGGGATTTGGAAAAGGAAGTAATAAGTCAAATAAAAGAAGCTGCAAAGTTTGCCAGAGAGAGTCCTTTTCCGGAACCTTCAGAAGTTGAAGATGATGTTTATGCCTGAAAATATTATTAATAATTTATAATTTGTGGAGATATTTTTACTGCGATGAGAGAACTGACATATCTTGAAGCAATAAGAGAAGCGATGCAGCAGAAGATGAGGGAAGACAGCAGTGTATACCTTATAGGAGAAGATATAGCAGAATATGGAGGAGCATTTGGTGTGACCGTGGGAATGCTTGAGGAATTTGGAAAAGAGAGGATAATAAACACTCCGATTTCTGAAGAAGCCATAATAGGAGTTGCAACCGGAAGCGCAATTACCGGAATGAGACCAATAGCTGAGATAATGTTTTCGGATTTTATAACCATAGCTATGGATCAAATTGCAAACCAGGCTGCCAAAATAAGGTATATGTTTGGAGGGAAAGCCAAAGTGCCTCTTGTAATCAGAACTGCAGGGGGCGGCGGAACCGGTGCTGCTGCTCAGCATTCACAAAGCCTCGAAGCACTTGTTGCCCACATCCCGGGCTTGAAAGTTGTTATGCCCTCCTGTCCATATGATGCAAAAGGGCTCCTCATCTCATCAATAAATGATGATAATCCGGTAATTTTTATAGAGCACAAGTTGCTTTATAATAATAAAAAATGTATACAAAATGTTCCTCGCCAGATGTATGAAGTTCCACTGGGGAAAGGTGACGTCAAAAGAGAGGGCAGTGATATAAGTGTAGCTGCTACTTCTTATATGGTCCAAAAATCACTGGAAGCAGCCGAAAAACTTTCGCAGGAGAAGGGTATTGAATGTGAGGTAATAGATATAAGAACACTCAGGCCTCTTGATATTGATATTATACTGGATTCAATCAAAAAGACAGGCAGGCTCCTGTGTGTGGAGGAGGCGCCAATTTTTGGAGGTTTTATGGGTGAAGTTTCTGCGCAGGTATCTGAGAAAGGATTTGACTGGCTGGATGCTCCTGTTGTAAGAGTTGCCGGGAGAAATTGTCCGGTTCCATATAGTTTGGTGCTCGAACAGGAAATGATTCCCGGTGTTAGCAGGATTGAAAAAGGGATTTTAAATCTCCTTGGGTAAAAGCTAATGTTTTATTGAATTTTAGTATGTTATTATAGGAATTAACGGGCATAAGCAGGTTTTTACTAATTGATAAACAATTTTGAGTGTAAGTAAAATAATAAAATAGAAGTCTTAGAGATTTTATAACAGGTTAGTTATATTTTATTCTGGCGGAAGGGTTAAAAGATGCATGAAGTTATTATGCCTAAATTAGGGCTTACCATGGAATCCGGCAAAATCGAAAAATGGCATAAGAAAGAAGGAGATAAAGTAAAAGCAGGGGAAGTACTTTTTGAAGTTATGACTGATAAGGTAACTATTGAAGTCGAGTCATATGATTCAGGCATTTTAAGAAAAATATTAAAAGTTGAAGGGGAAGAAGTACCTGTAACTGAAGTGGTGGCATATATAGGTGAAGAAGATGAAGAAATTCCTCAAGCTGAACCGGAATTGGCAGCTGAAGATAAAAAAAAAGTAGAAGTAAAAAAAGCTGAAGAAGCAGCTGATAAAGTTAAAGAGGTTTCCGGGATTTCCGGTGAAGGTGCTAAAATATCACCCCTGGCAAGAAAAACTGCAAAAGAGATAGGTATAGATTACAAGTCAGAAAGAATTGCAGGCTCGGGCCCTGGTGGAAGAATAGTAAAGGAAGACATAATAGCTTATTCTAAAAAGAAAGGAAAAGCTCGAAAGGAAGAAGCGGCACCCGTAACAACAACAGGTATTACCATAAAATCATCAGGCCCGCTTGAGGGTATAAGGAAAGTAATAGCCGAGCGTATGAGTTATTCCAGGTCAAATATTCCACATATAGTTTTAAATGCAAAGGCTGATGTCACTCAGCTTATAGCCTTAAGGAAAAAATTCAAAGTAAAGATACTCGAAAAATACGGGGTTAGAATAACTTATACTGATTTTATATTAAAATCAACAGCAGTCGCACTGCAGGAGAATTTAGAAGTAAATTCAACTTTTTCTGATGGAAACTATATAATATATGATGATGTGAATATAGGCGTGGCGGTTTCATTGGAAGGAGGGCTTATAGTTCCCATTATCTTTAACTGTGACAGGTTGGAAATTACCGATATTGCAAAAAAAAGAATTGAACTTGTTGGTAAAGCAAGAGAGGGGAGACTCAGTCTGGAGGAGATCTCAAACGGTACATTTACAGTAACCGATTTAGGAATGTATCGCATAAGATCATTTTCACCCATAATAAATCCTCCCCAGGCAGCTATACTTGCTGTTGGAGAAATATATACTGAGCCTGCAGTAGTAAAGGGGAAGATTGAGCCAAAATCCTTTATGGACCTTTCTGTTTCATGCGATCACAGGATAATTGACGGAATTGTAGGAGCAAAATTCCTGCGGAGAATAGCAGAACTAATAAAGAATCCGGCAGAATTGGTTAATTAAATTTGTAAATTTTAGTGGAGTAGTTTTTAGAAATGAAAGACAAAGAAGCAAAAATAGTACTGTTTTGTGTCAATTGTAATAAAGAATCACCACATACAGTGTATTATATAGAAAATTACCTGCGGAGCGCAGCCTGTGATAGCTGCGGCAAGAGAATAGAAATTGATAGACGCCACTTGAGGACTGTTTTTGCTGAGGATTTTATAAATAGAATTTTAACCAAGCCGCATAGAATGAACGAAGATATGAAAAAAGCAGTGGCAACACTGATGCCATTTCTTCCAAAGAGACTATTCAGAGAACCTCTGAAAGTGATAAAAGAGATATATGCCGTATTAAGAAAAGATAATGGCAATGACAGCATTAAAAAAAGGTAGTCAGCATTTTTAGAACTATTATATAATTCTCAACACAGGGATTTTAAAAATATTACTAAAGCTATCCCGCAGTTGTTCTTTGACATAATAGATAGAAATGGTTTCCTTTGAGATTTTTTTTATTGAGGTCTGGGGATAATCTTTAAGGCCGCAGGCTGTTATATTATCAAAATATTTTAAATCGTTGTTAACATTTATTGAAAACCCGTGAAATGTTGTCCATTTTTTAATTTTCAGACCAATTGATGCTATTTTAGAATTGTTAACAAATATTCCCCTATGTTTATCTATTCTTGTCCCCTGAATATTATAACTGGCAAGCGCATCTATTATAACCTGTTCAAGGTTATAGACAAAAAGGGTTATATCTTTTTTTACCTGAGCAAGGTTAAAAATTGTATAGCAGACAATTTGGCCCGGGGTGTGGAGGGTTATATCACCACCGCGGGTAGATTGTACCAGTTCTATATCTTGCTGACGGAGCTCTTCACTGTTTACAAGTAAATTACCGGTGTTCCTGTTGCTTCCTATGGTTATAACCGGATAATGCTCGAGCAGCAGTATTACACCAGGCTTATCTTTTAATTTTATCAGTTCAAAAAGTTTTGTTTGCAGATTGTAAGCCTCGTTATAAGAAATGAGACCCAGATTAAAACTTAGAATATTTTTATAGGTATCATGGTTCTTAAGGCTATTTATTATTTTATTAATTCCGGCTGAAGTTTTTTGTTTTGAGGTTTCCATAATTTTGTATAATATAATTGATTAATTTATTTTAACATATTAATAAATATAATTATTTCTGTTTATAGGTGACCGGAAGAAAGGAGTTTTTTATAATATGGGTACCAAAAAAGTAGACCTTGTTGTGCTGGGAGGAGGACCAGGAGGGTATGCAGCATCTATAAGAGCTTCGAAGTTAGGGCTGGCGACTGCGGTGATTGAGAAGGATCATCCGGGGGGAGTTTGTTTAAACTACGGTTGTATACCGACAAAAACTCTTTATCATATAGCTCTCACCCTGGAAGAGATTAAAAAGGCAAAAAAATTTGGGATAGATGTTTCTTTACCAAAATTGGATTTTAAAAAAGCGATAGCTAGAAAAAATCAGATAATTGAGATGCAGAGAAGAGCTCTTGCGTATCTTTTCGATAAAAATAATATAGAACTTATAAAAGGTGTAGGAAAAATAGCTGCGAAGGGTAGAGTATTAGTAAAAACTTCCAGCAGCCAGGATATTGAAATTGAGGCAAAAAATATAATCATCGCTACCGGGTCGTCTGCTTCAAATGTGGAACCATTTGATCTTTCAGAAGACGGGATAATGGATAACGTTAAAATATTATCTCTCAAGGAAATACCACAGTCACTTTTAATTATAGGCGGCGGAGCAGTAGGAAGTGAATTTGCAAATATATTTTCTTCATTTGGAGCAAAAGTTACCATAGTGGAGATGCTTCCAGGAATACTCTCAACAGAGGATGAAGAAGTTTCGAAAATAATTTATAAGGTATTCAGGCAAAAAGGAATTGATATATTTACAAATTCAAAAGTAGAAAGTTTTAAAAAAAGTGATAAAAAATTCATCTGTACTATAAGCGGCGGGGATAAAATAACTGCAGATAAAATACTTATATCAGCAGGCAGAAAGCCAAATTCTGCCGGTATTGGTATTGAAGAGGTGGGAATAGAGGTAGACAGTAAAGGTTATATAAAAGTAGATTCGCACCTCAGAACAAATATTGGTGGCATATATGCTGTTGGCGATGTAATAGGCGGGCTCCAGCTGGCGCATGTAGCATTCGAGGAAGGTAAGGTCGCTGCAGAAAATATTGCAGGAAAAGTTAAAGAAATGAGTTACGATGTTATTCCCTGGGCGGTATTTACAACCCCTGAAATTGGATCTGTTGGATTAAATGAGGTGCAGGCAAAGGAGAAAAATATAAAAGTATGTACGGGCGTATTTCCATTTAGCTCCAGCGGTAAAGCTTATATCACCGGGGAAACCGAAGGGTTTGTAAAAATTGTTACCAACAGTGAAACAGGAGAAATACTTGGTGCCAGAATAATAGGACCAAGAGCATCGGATCTGGTGCATGAGGTAGCTGTAGCTATGAAAGGTGAGCTACTGGCCGATGACCTTGCTTCAACTGTTCATTCTCACCCCACACTTTCGGAAGCGGTTATGGAAGCTGCGGAAGATTGTTTTGGAATTGCAACCCATAAGTAAGTTACCGGAGATTATGAAACTTATAGTTACTAATGTTGATGAAACATTACTGGAGAACAATTCAATTCTTCCCGGTCTAAATAAAAAAGCCATTCTGGAATGCCTCAAGGAAGGAATTGAGGTAATCCTCTAATTTTAAAATACTTTGACATAACATTAAGTTGTGTTAGAATTGGTTTCCTAAATCTGGAATATAATTATTTTATTATAAAATATTAAAAATTTAAGATTTATGAATACTGATAGCTCAGTAGTTTTAACCAAGAGAGTAATAATAACTTCATCAAATCCTATAACCAAAGAAGATTTTGTTAAGAAAATAGGAGAAATTGCCAAAAATATTGTTGATTTTCTTAAAAAAAATGGCTGCACGAAATTAGGTCATATGAAGTTTATTTCAACCACTGATGGAGAGGATTATCTGCAGTTAAGTATTTTAGATATAGCCCAAAAAC
>JABMRD010000106.1 GCA_013202875.1 Actinomycetota bacterium
AAAAATGCATAAGCCAAATGTGAGCATTAAGCATAAAGATGATTTTTCTGGAGAGTTTATTATTGAGCCATTAGAAAGAGGCTTTGGGCACACTTTAGGTAATTCGATTAGGAGAGTTCTACTTTCATCTATAGAAGGAGTTGGGATTACAAGGATCAGGGTTGAAGACATCATGCATGAATTTTCAACTTTAGATGGAATGAAAGAAGATATGATAGAATTCATCACTAATCTTAAAGGAGTTGTTTTCAGAATGGAAAGTGATGTGCCGGTATTATTGAAACTTGAAAAGAAAGGTCCTGGAACTGTAAAGGCTTCAGCTATAAAACTATCTTCTGATGTGGAGATAGTAAATCCGGATGCATATATTTGCACCATGACCAAAAAAGGGAAACTAAATGCAGAGATAAGGATTGAAAAAAATAAAGGATATAAAAATGCAGAAGAAAATGTCGTAGAGGGAGAGCCTCTTGGAGTGATACCTATTGATACTATATTTTCACCGGTAAGATTGGTTCGGTTTAAAGTTGAAAATACAAGAGTTGGTCAAATGACTAACTTTGATAGGCTTTCTATAAATATAAAAACTAATGGCAGCGTTAAACCGGAGGATGTTTTAAGCCAGGCATCTAAAATTATTAATGATTATATGGCGCTTCTAATAGATTTATCCGACAAAGAAAGCAAAGACGAACACATATTTGAAGAAATTAAAGAAGAAGACATAAAACAAGAATATCCTTCTATAGAAGAATTGGAGCTTTCAGTAAGAGCATATAATTGTCTTAAGAGGGAAGGAATTGATTCCGTAGAAAAGTTACTGGAATATAGCGAGGATGAGCTTCTTGATATTAGAAATTTTGGACAGAAATCTATTCAGGAAGTAAAAGATAAAATAAAAGAACTGGAATTATCCTTTAAGCAAAAATAATGAGCGGGAGAAGTAGAATATGGTAATACCTAAAAAAGGTAGGAGACTCGGCGGGAGCAGCAGTATCCAAAAATCAATTATGAGAAATTTAGCCATTTCATTATTTAAAAATGGAAAGATTAAAACCACGGTGACAAAAGCTAAGCATGTAAGAAGTTTTGTGGATAAATTAATAACCATAGCTAAAAAGGATAACCTGGCAGCTAGAAGAAATTGTATTAGACTGCTGAGTAATACTGAAGCAGTACAGAAATTATTTAATGAAATAGCTCCAGGGATGTATCAGAGATCCAGTGGATTTACAAGGATTGTTAAGTATAAAAACAGACCTGGAGATGGAGCTCAATTGGTAATAATGGAGCTTCTGGTAAAATAAAAATTAATGTTATTTTGAAAATTATAAATTATATGGCATAAGATGATGAATAACTACATGGCTGTAGTGGAATATGACGGAACTAATTATAACGGATTTCAAATACAGCCAGGTGGAACTAATACTATTCAGGGAGAGTTGGGGGCAGTTCTTTCAAAAGTTTTAAATGAAAAAGTAGATTTTAAATATGCTGGAAGAACTGATACCGGGGTTCATGCCACTTGTCAGGTAATAAATTTTAAAACTGGCAAAGATTTAGATATTTACAGAATTTTATGGTCCTTAAATAGTTTACTCCCGGATGATATAGTTATTAAAAAAATAGAAAAGGTCAGCCATCCTTTTGATGCCAGAAGAGATGCGTGCTTGAGAGAATATAGCTATTTTGTAGTAAACAAAAAGTACCAGAGCGTTTTTTTGAAAAAGTACAGTATTCTTGTAACCAGAAAACTAAACATAAGGTTAATGAGAAAAGCTGCCAGGATGTTTTTAGGAGCAAAAGACTTTGCTTCTTTTTGTAATCCTGATTGTCTGGGCAGTAACACTGTAAGGGAGATAAAAAGGTTTACAATAGAAAAAACTAAAGATGATTTAGTAATTTTTAAAATAGCAGCAAATTCTTTTTTATATAATATGGTTAGGATTATAATAGGAACTGTACTTGAAATAGGAAGCGGGCAGAGAGAGCTGGGGAGCATAAGTGAAGCTCTGATGAAAAGAGACAGAAAGTTGGCCGGGAAAATAATTCCCGCAAAGGGCCTTTTTCTTACAGTAGTCGAGTATTTTAGGTGATTGGAGGAGTTATGGTAAATGTTGGGCTCAAAACATTTAATTTAAAAAAAGAAGAAATTAAGAGAAAGTGGTTTCTTGTTGATGCTAAGGATAAAATTCTGGGACGGTTATGTACAGAAATAGCTAAGATTTTAAGGGGCAAGAATAAACCGACCTTTACACCACATTTAGATTGTGGTGATTTTGTGATTGTTATAAATGCAGATAAGATAAAAGTTACCGGGGACAAGCTGGAAGGTAAGAAATATTACAGGCATTCCGGATATGTGGGCAATCTAAAGGTTACCAACCTGGGAAAAATGATGGAAAAATCGCCGGAGTTTGTTATAAGAAATGCAGTAAGGGGAATGATACCACATAATATTCTGGGCAGGCAAATACTAAAGAAATTAAAAATATATAAGGGTGAAAATAATCCGCATAGTGCGCAAAAACCTGAAAAAATTGATTTATAAAAAGGAGAATTAATTTGGCAAACCAAGTAGTTTATAGTGCAACGGGAAAGAGAAAACAATCGATAGCCAGAGTAAGATTATTTCCTGGAGAAGGAAAGATTATGGTTAATTCAAGAGACTTTAAAGAGTATTTTAAAAGAGAGTCTCTTATAACTAATATTATGGAACCTTTCAAACTTACCAATACCGAAAATGCGTATGATGTTATTGCAGATTTATCAGGAGGGGGAATATCAGGGCAGGCAGGAGCATTACGTCATAGCATTTCAAAAGCGCTACTGGAAATTAATGAAGAATACAGGCCAATACTTAAAAGAGAGGGTTTTTTAACCCGGGATTCCAGAGTTAAAGAGAGGAAAAAGTACGGTCTCAAAAAAGCCAGGAAAAGGCCCCAGTTTTCTAAAAGATAGTTATTTAAATTTGGAAGCTGGCAGTATAATTTCTTTTAATCTTGATTATTTTGGTTTGTTATCCTGTATGAACTCTTCTTTTATCAAGAAGAGTTATATAGAAGGATAGAGCATGAAAGATCT
>JABMRD010000107.1 GCA_013202875.1 Actinomycetota bacterium
ACAATATTTTGTTTAGAGCTTATCCTGTGTGCGGGACAGAAGTTCCTGAGAGGTTAAGGATTCATGGCAGGCAGAGAAACCGCTGGCACAGAGGATTGTGCGATACATTGATAAGGCATAAAAAAATGATTTTAAATCCCCGTTATGGGGCAGTTGGGTTAGTTGGCATGCCTTTTTTTGTCTTTTTTGAATTTTTAGGTCCGATAATTGAACTGATTGGTTATTTATATGTAATTTATTTAATTGTCTTTGGCATTATGAACTGGTCCTTCTTTTTGCTTTTTTTAGCACTGGCAGTTTTATGGAGTGTTCTTTTATCTGTATCAGCAGTCCTATTTGAAGATATCAATTTTAAAAGATACGGCAAGTGGTATTATATAGCAGTTCTAATATTATTTTCGTTATTTGAGAATTTCGGATACAGGCACTTAACCCTCATATTCAGAATACATGGGCTCATTGATTATCTGCGGGGGAAAAAAGCATGGGGCGCAATGTCAAGGAAAGGGTTTAACCAGTAAAGGTCATGTCTTTACAATGGGTATATTGTCATTTAGTATTATTTTTTAACCAATGAAAACTTTTTTTAATTTTTTTCGGGCAGAATTAACAATAGCAAAATTTTTACATATATATTTGAGTGGCATAAATTAACCTCAATTTCTTGAGTGCAGCATATTATTTATTATCTCAACATGTTCTTTTTCCTCATTAATAATAGTGCTAACTGTTTTTCTATTTTTTAGAGGTATGGTTCTTTTCATGATTTCATAGAATTTAATTGAGTCATGCTCAAGCTTAAGAGCAAATTCCAGCACTTCCTTTTCACTTTTTAATTTTAATGCAGTTTCAACTTTTTTGCTTTCATTAAATATGCTTTCTTCAGCCAGAGCCTTTAAATAAAAACTGACATCTCCCGGATAATTAATCTTTAATTCTTTTTGTTTTAAAGAGTCCAGAATAGCTTTATATTTGTCATAATGTATTTGTTCTTCTTTTGATAAGAGCATAAAAGTTTTTCCTGTTTCTTCAGGGCCTGAAATTTCAGAATATTGTTTATAAAAATCCTTTCCATATTCCTCAATTTTTAGAGCAATTATTAATATTTCAGAAATTGTAAATTTGCCGGTCATTTTTTCACTTTCTAATTGTTATGAATTTGTTGTTTAATGGTAAAATTCCTTAAAGTTATTAAAATAAGTTTTTTTAAAGTTTTAATATCTAGTGTAAAAAGATATCTTAGTTAAATTATACAATATCAATATAAATTCTAAAAGATTTAAAAGCATACAGCAAATATAGTAATTAATTTCTAATTTATCAAGATTGAGTTATGAAAAAGAAGTGTCTTTATAAAAAATTTAAGCTAGCTTATAAAATTTCTAATTTCTTAAATATTTCATACAATATTTCTTTTTACACTTCATGTATTTTTTGCTCTAATATCATGTTTTCTGATGCTTTTTGAATCTGATAACCTTGATTGTGGTAACTATGAGTGCTTGATAGCATGGTGATTCTGGAGCAAGTTCTTATAAATTAAATTTAATGTTCCACAATAGTATAGCTTGACATTACTATTATAATCTAATATATTTATTTTATGATAAAGTCATTTAATTCTAAAGGGACTGAAAAGATCTGGGAAGGCAATTTCTCGAAAGAATATCCAAATAATATTCAAGATATTGCCCGAAAAAAGTTCAGGATGTTAAACAACTCTTTTGATTTAAGTGACCTGAGAATACCTCCTTCAAATAGATTGGAAAAATTGAAAGGAGATAGAAGGGGACAATATAGCATAAGGATCAATAGTCAGTGGCACATATGTTTTATATGGAAAAACAATGATTGCTATAATGTTGAGATTACTGATTATCACTAAAAAAATTGGAGGAAAAGCATAATGAAAAAACTAAAGAACGTCCACCCAGGTGAGATTTTAAAAGAGGAGTTTCTAGAGCCGCTAAATATTTCTGCCTATAGACTTGCAAAAGAAACACATCTAGATCAGACACGTATTTCTGAGATAATCCATAAAAAAAGAAGGATAACTGCAGATACTGCTCTGAGGTTGGCCAAGTTCTTTGGCAACACTCCACAGTTCTGGCTGGGTCTGCAGAATGATTATGATATAGAAGAGGAAAGATCAGGTATTAATGCTGAATTAAAGAAAATTCAGCAATTACAGGTGGTATAACTTCTATATAATGTAATTGATAAGGGTAAATAATACAGTATTAGAACCTTGGAATTCTATAAAAACTATTTGGGTCTAAAAAATGTTATCAACATCGACCAGTCCGGGGAGTCAGCATTAATGCCCACATACATATACTGGCAGCTGACGGCTGCTTTGGCAAAGAAGGCTACGTTTATGCTTCTCCCATTAATATAGATACTGAATCCCTTGAAAAACTCTTCATACACAAAATATTTAAGATGCTTCTAAAAAAGGGCCTCATTTCAGAAAGGATAATAGAATCAATACTCTCGTGGGTGTTTGATAGTCTGGTGATCTTGAAGACATTCTATAAATTTAAATCGAACCATGTTCGAATCGCCCGGGCTTAACATTTACCATATTTTATGGTATTATAATCATAAATTATAGTTAAGGAGCAAAACTATGCTGGAACCTGTACTGGGCAACGGTACCATAGAAAGAATTTTGTTTACCCTTGAATCTTATGGGCAGGCATATCCTACAGGGTTATCAAAGATGTTTAATATTTCGGTGAATGGAATTCAGCAACAACTGGAACGTCTGGAGAACGGTGGAGTAGTGGTTAGTTCGATGGTTGGCAGGACCAGGCTATATCAGTTTAATCCGAGATATCCCTTTTTGAAAGAACTGAGAGCATTGATTCAAAGAGCAAAGGAATTCCTGTCTGAAAAAGAAATGCAAAAATATTACCGAAGAAGAACAAGACCAAGAAAGAAGGGTAAGCCACTATGAAGATAGATTGGGAAAAGGTGGGAGTTAAAAAATTAGCAGCAATAATATCTGATCATCTGAGAAAAAAGGGGATTGAAGCTGTACTTGTAGGAGGAGCCTGTGTTTCACTATACTCAAATAATCAATATATGTCATATGATATCGATTTGATAACAGATAGTCCTATTAGAAAAATAACTCCTGTGCTTAAGGAATTAGGATTTAAAAATACCGGAAGTCGTTTATTTGAAAACCCTAAGTGTAAATTTTTAATAGATTTTCCTGCTCCCCCTGTATCAGTAGGAGATGGACCGGTCTTGAAATTTAATAATTTAAAGACACGCTTCGGTACAATCTGTCTATTAACTCCTACGGACTGTATTAAAGACAGGCTGGCTGCTTATTTTTTCTGGAACGACCAGCAATCCTTAGACCAGGCAGTTATGGTAGCAAAGAGAAGCAAAATCCATATACCTGAAAT
>JABMRD010000108.1 GCA_013202875.1 Actinomycetota bacterium
GATAGTTATTTAAATTTGGAAGCTGGCAGTATAATTTCTTTTAATCTTGATTATTTTGGTTTGTTATCCTGTATGAACTCTTCTTTTATCAAGAAGAGTTATATAGAAGGATAGAGCATGAAAGATCTTAAGAATCTATTTAATACATAATTTGAAAATTTAATGAGTTTTTCAATTAACAATTCTGATTTATCCATTTTTTAAAGCTTCTGTTATAATATTTAATTATATTCTTATTATATAGCTAAAAATCCTAAGCAGAAATTTGGATCAGCCGAGAAATCTTGCAAAAATCGTTACAGCGAAGCGAGGATTTATGGAAATATTTGGAATTGGCACTGATATAATAGAAGTAGAAAGAATCAAGTCTGCCATTAAAAACAATTCAGGATTCTTAAGCAGGGTCTATACTGAAAATGAAATAGATTACTGCAGAAAAAAAAATAAGGGTAAGTATTCAAGTTTTGCCGCCCGTTTTGCTGCAAAAGAAGCGGTTGCCAAGGCACTGTCTGAAGGGGTCAGCAAGAATATATCTCTAAATGAAATTGAACTGACAAATATGGATACTGGAGCTCCTTTTATAAAATTATACGGAAAAACTTATAATTTCAGCAAGCAACTTAGAATTAAAGAGATAAAAATATCAGTTTCCGCAACAGAAAATTTTGCAGTAGCCTATGCGGTAGCAATTATATAATTTAAAATTACCAAAAAGTTAATTTTTTTATTAAAATTATAAACAACAGTACTTTTTGTTATATTAAATAATTTAATATAGGTAGAATTAAGTGTGGTCTGGTGAGAAATGAAATTAAATAGAATTCTAAAAGGGAGCAGAACAGCAGAGATCGATAGTAAGGCTATAAGCGGTGGAATTGATTCAAAATCGCTTATGAAGAATGCCGGTAGTGGAATATCCAAGGAAATCACAGGTGATTTTGAAAATAAGAAACTTAAGAGAGCTGCCCGTGGTCTGGTTGTCTGCGGAAGAGGGAATAATGGCGGCGACGGATTTGTAGCGGCTAAAGACTTAATGAACTATGGAATGAGAGTGATTGTATTTCATATATCTACGGTGGAGGAATTTAGCCCTGACAGCTTATTTTATTTTAAGGAACTTAAAGAGGCTGAAAATAGTGATGTATATTATTTAAATCTGGAAGATAAAAAAATAAGTTCTTCATTTAAAGAAGAATTAGAAAAAGCTGACTTTGTTTTAGATGCCATATTTGGAACGGGCCTGCACGGAAAGGATGTTTACGGACCCGCAAGTGAAATAATTGAAAGTATAAATTCCGCTAAAGAGAAGAACAGGAACCTTGAAATTTATTCTGTTGATATTCCATCTGGTGTGGATTCTGATAATGGAAAAGTTTTAGGAACAGCGGTACGGGCAGATAAAACAATAACCTTTGGCTGCAAGAAGATAGGGCTGGTTAATTATCCCGGAGCAGATTTTACAGGAGAGATTAAGGTTATTGATATAGGCATTCCGGAAAAATATTACTCTGAATATGAGCAGATTTTTGAACCTGATTTCCAGTGGGTAGCCAGAAATATTCCCGTAAAAGAATCATGGACGTATAAATATAAAGTTGGAAACCTGCTGGTAATAGCAGGTTCTGCAGGGTTTACCGGGGCAGCTTCAATGACTTGTATGGGTGCCTTGAGATCCGGGGCCGGGATGGTGACCCTTGTTTGTCCCCGGGAGTTAAATGGTATATTCGAGGAAAAATTAACAGAAGTAATTACTTATCCGGTTGAACAAACAGAAGATATTTCTTTACACATAAATAGTCTAAATGAAATATTAGATTTAAGCGATAGATTTAGTGCACTGGCAATAGGTCCTGGACTCTCAAGGAACCCAGGTACAATGCGCCTGGTAAGGGAACTGTTAAAAAATATAAAAAAACCGGTGGTGCTGGATGCTGATGGCCTGCATGCACTTTACGGACCGAGAGATGTTGAGAGTATAAAAAATCTTGACCTGACAAATGTTATAATAACACCTCATGCCGGAGAATTGTCAATAATGATGGGTTTAGGCACGGTCCCTTTAGAAGACAGGATTAAAATAAATCTGGAAGTTGCTGGAAAATATAAATTAATATCTGTACTTAAAGGAGCCAGAACTGTAATTTCTGATTATAAGGGTACGACCTTTATTAATCCTACCGGTAACTGGGGGATGGCATCAGCAGGTACGGGTGATATACTAACAGGTATTATTGGGTCACTTCTTTGCCAGGGAATGGGTCTTATGGAAAGTGCCGTATGCGGAGTCTTTATCCATGGACTGGCAGCGGATATTATGGTAAAAGAAACCAGCAGGACTTCTCTTATCGCAACGGATCTCCTGGAGGGTACTAAGAGAGTTTTTTTAGAAATAGAAAAAATTAAATATTAAAAAATATTTAAGATTAACAATATTAAATATGATGGGAGCTTAGAATGTCAGAGCTTTTAGCAAAAGATGTTATGGTAAAAAAAGTTATTACTATAAACAAGAACGCTTCGGTGGCAGAACTTTCAGAATTGCTTATAAAAAATAAGATAAGCGGTGTACCTGTTGTTGATGACAGCGGTAAACTGGTCGGGATTGCTACTGAAGGAGATTTAATTATAAGAGATGCTGATCTTCATTTTCCAAGATATTTCAAATTACTGGATAGTATTATATATCTTGAAAGTTTAAACAAGTTTAAGAGAAATCTCAGAAAATATTTAGGAACAAAAGCAGAGGATGTAATGACCAGTAAGGTTAAAATAGTTAAAGAAGATACACCGGTTA
>JABMRD010000109.1 GCA_013202875.1 Actinomycetota bacterium
AACAAACTCACGTAACGGCTATTCCAAAAAAAGTCTTAAGTCAAATTATGGCAAATCAGATATAAAGATCCCCCGGGACCGTGATGGAGACTTTGAGCCAAAGATAGTAAAGAAGAACCAGACCACTCTTCCCTCCATAGATGACCAGGTACTGTCGATGTATGCAAGGGGAATGACCACAAGAGATATAGAAAAACACCTTGAATCCATATATGGAATAGATGCATCTCCTGAGCTAATATCAAGAATAACCGATAAGATTTTGCCACTTGTAACTGAATGGCAGAACCGGCCGCTGGAAGAAGTCTATGCAATAGTATTTATGGATGCTATCCACTACAAGGTAAGAAGTGAGGGCAGGATACTTAACAAGGCTGCATATACGGTTATGGGGGTAAATCTGGAGGGAATAAAGGAAATTACTTGGAATATGGATAGGAGAGGCAGAATCAGCCAAATTCTGGCTCTCTGTGCTAAATGAGATTAAAAACAGAGGCGTAAAGGATATACTGATTGTATCTGTTGATGGGCTTAAGGGATTTTCTGAAGCTATAGAGAGTGCATATCCAGAAACTGAAATACAGAAGTGTATCCTTCACCAGATAAGAAATAGCACGAGATATGTCTCATACAAAGACATCAAGGCATTTACTGCCGGTCTTAAAAAGATCTATAGAGCAGCCACCGAAGAGAAAGCTTTGGCCGAGCTTGACAGCTTTGAAGAGGTCTGGGGTAAAAAGTATCCCTTATCCATAAAATCCTGGAGGACTAATTGGGCAGAGCTTTCTACCTATTTTAAATATCCCGGTGAGCTAAGAAAGATAATCTATACCACAAATAATGTTGAGAGCTATCACAGGCAGCTAAGGAAAGTAACAAAATCTAAATCCATATTTCCAAATGACCAGGCACTTCTAAAGATGCTCTATCTTGCAACTATGGATGCTTCAGAAAGATGGACTTCAAGACTTAGGGACTGGCCTCTTATCTTGTCTCAGCTAACTATCTATTTCAAAGAGAGGGTGAGTGATTATGTGATATAATGATGATAACTGTAGGGGCGTTAGCCCTAAGCGGTTAAATGGAGTTTACACAAAATCTGTTACACTCCCGATTCAAATTCTTTGACTAAATTCTGCTTATGATTATTGCTAAAATATCTTTCCCTTGTTTCCTTCATAACTTCACTATAAGGTCTCCCAAAATTATTGGTGCTCTCTTTTTTTTATTTTATACCTAACTTTTTACTAAGCTTATCCAAAGAAACAAAATATTTTTGATACTTTCGCAAAAGAGCGGAATATTTTCTTGAGTTTGGTATTATTATATTTAAAAGCTTACCAGGTTGTTTTAGTTAAAATACTACTAAAAAGGGCTTTCCAGGTTGCGATCTGAGACCTTTAAATTATAGCCTTAATGGTTTTATACCTTTAAAACCTAGCCATATTCATCCCCTCTACTAAATAAAAAAATAAACTTTATATTTTTTTAACTACTTTATTAATTTTTATCGTAACCTCTTTTAGCTCTTCTTTTATTTCTTTTACTGGTGATCTGATTTAAGTTACTGATTATACTTTTAATATTAATAATTAGATCCCTTATGCCCGGTACCACTATAATATTTTTACCTAATGCACATCGTCTAAGATAATCGCTAAGATTAATACCAGGATTGCAGGAGGCCAAAGACATCTTATCCTTGATCTTTATAAGTTCTTCTTCACTAACCCGGAATATAACCCGATAATTTCTTTTGCTACTCATAATAATATTTTATTTGTCTTGGTGGCCAGCAAGGGAACCAATCCACTTAGTGACATAATAATAAACGTTAAAATGTACGTTATAATTTTAGTTATAATTGTCGTCTGTATTTTTTTCTATAAGTTTAATCCTTCAATTATATTTTTAATTTTTAAGACAATACCAGTAAGTGTTCTTGCCAGCTGGTCTCTTTCTTCTTTTAAGAGCTCGCTGACTTTTAAGTTTTTAATCTTTTCCAGGTCGTCTAAAAACAGATTGCCATTATCTATAACTTTATTTGTAAGATTCTTCCTTTTATTAAATTCAGTAAGGTCAAAATCTGTAATATTCCCAAACCTGCTTTTTTTAACTTCTTTTACCAGTTTTATGGTCTCATCTCCAGACAGTTTTTCTTCCTTTACAATTTTAGAAACTTTTAACACATCATCTCCACGAACTTCTTTTAGTGCTCTTTCCACACCTTTAGGATCTGGCATAACATAATATGCTCGCTGGCCACTTCTTGAAGTTTCCGTACGTTTTAAAATGCCAAATGCCGCAAGTGCTCTTAAGCCAGGTCCGAGTGGATAAAATTCTCTTTTTTCTCTTACTTCTCTTAAAACCCAGCTACCGGCAAACTCTTCGTATTTTTTAGCTGCGCCTAGAGTTTCTAATACTATTGGAAACCACTTTGGTTTTTCTCCCAGCAGTCTCTTTGTAGCGCTATACCCTGAAACCATAAAATCCCTTATAAGCATGTAATATAATAATGATGCTTTTAATAGCATAGAATAAAATAAAATTTTTCTCAACAGAATAAATAAAATAGGAGTAATACAGCATTACTTTAATTCTGTTGGCTACTTATTCAACGCCTTTTTTTATAAGTCGGATTTCCGGGAGTATTAAGCAATACAGTGGTAGGGTCGGAAACTGGCGCGCCACTGAACTATCAGCCCGTTTCCAGCTCCCGCCTCATCAAACGCAGCATGCGGATTTCCCGCACTGCGCTTTCTTGTTAATTTCGCCTAAAGGTTTATGTGACCTATCGGCCTGGCAGCGCTTTTAAGCCCGGTAGTACCTTACCTTGTAGTCATTATACAGACCCAGGGTACTGTAAAGCCAGGCTTTACTCCACCTGTTCCAGCCGAAGCCCTGTCGTTTTCTTGCACGCATTAGGTGCCTTCTTATCTTTTTCTCCACCCAGTCCTTGATGTATCCAAAACACTCAGCGGAGTTTCCAATCCTAAAGTAGTTTGCCCATCCTCTTAGGATGGGGTTTATCTGCTCTATTACCCGGCTCAGGGGCTGGGATTTGTATCTGCGAAATATTTCCTTTAGGTTCTTAAACAGGGCCGTGCGTGCCTTCATTTTAGGCACAATACTTACCCCCCCCATTTGCCCCGGCGGGTTTTAACCCTCCTGTAGACAAATCCAAGAAAGCTAAAGGTTTCTCCCCGGGGAGATATAATCAAATGTTGTGGATTGGAATAGTAAAGGAGCATATCCTCCTGTAAAATATTATCAATTAGAAAAAAGATAATAGAAAGGAGAACATGCTCTATGAGTAAGTCTACAAGA
>JABMRD010000110.1 GCA_013202875.1 Actinomycetota bacterium
AAACGCAGCATTCCCTGCCCTCTCTCCCAGTCCATTAATAGTAGTATTAACATAAGTTGCTCCTGCTTTAATGCCGGCTATAGCATTGGCAATTGCCATTCCAAAATCATTATGAGTATGCATTTCGATATCTATTCCGATAATATCAATAATATTTTTTACTCTCATAAAAGCTTCAAAAGGGTCAAGAATTCCCAGAGTATCGCAATACCTTAATCTGTCCGCGCCGGCATCCCTTGCCGTCCTTGCAAACTGGAGAAGAAATTCCATATCGGAACGGGAAGCATCTTCGGCATTTACCGACACATAAAGATTAAAACCCTTGGCATAATCTACACTGGTTTTAACACTCTCCAGCACCCATTCCCTGCTCTTTCTAAGCTTATGTTCAATATGTATATCGGAAGAAGATATGGAAACAGCCACCGCATCAACCCCGCATTCTACTGAAGCATCTATATCTGATTTAACCGCCCTGTTCCAGCCCATTACGCTACAATTAAGGTCCAGTGATGCAATTTTTTTTATGGCTTCCTTTTCATCTCCTCCCATTGCAGGTATACCAGCTTCTATCTGATGAACTCCCGCCTTGTCCAGCATTTTAGCGATATGTATTTTTTCATCATTTGCAAATACCACCCCTGCAGTCTGCTCTCCATCTCTTAAGGTAGTATCATCAATTTTTATATTCTTTGGATCAATTTCTGTTCCCGCCTTCTGTGAAAATTCAGTAAGTAAATCTATTTCTCTCACAACTATCGCTCCTTAAAATTAATAAAATTTATAAATATTTGTCAATAAATTAAAAAAATAGTAAATAATTGTTATTTTTTTAATTTTTCGTTGAAATTATATCATTATTCTAAAAAATATGATATTTATAATAAAATATTTCAATATTTTAAAAAAATCAGAATTTCTCAAAGTTTTATTACTATTTTTTGATGGACTTAACCTAAATGGCTTGAATTTACTAACTTTATAGAAAAAACTATACTTGCATACACTGCATTCCAAAATATAATATATTAATTTATGATAATATAATAACTTTAAGAAGTAAATTTCTAAAAGAGGATAATCTATGAAAGTTAAAAATTTGGTAAATATGTTTGTAATAAAAATTGAAAATAGTAAAGAATTTTTTCCATCTAAAATATTTTAAGTTTTTGATACCCTTGGAAACCAGCCTCTGGTATTATTTGCTATTCTTACCAGAACCAGCATCACAGGCACCTCCACCAGTACACCTACTACGGTAGCCAGTGTTGCGCCTGAGCGCAGACCAAAAAGAGAGATTGCCACAGCTACTGCCAGCTCAAAGAAATTACTTGCACCAATCATTGCCCCGGGTGCAGCAATATTGTGAGGTAGCCTCCAGGCTTTAGCCCAGCCATATGCGATAATGAATATAAGAAATGTTTGAATTACCAGCGGCACAGCAATTAGCGCGATATGTGCGGGATTGGTTAAAATTATCTCTCCCTGGAATGCAAAGATAATAATTAATGTCAAAAGTAAACCTGTAACCGTAATCTTGTCAAATTTTTTCAAAAACACACCTTCAAAATAGGCAGTTCCTTTTTTCTTAATAATTAAAACTCTTGATAAGTAACCAGCAGAAAATGGAATAACCACAAATAATACTACTGATAAGAATAAAGTACTGTATGGAACAATCACCTTGCTTATACCTAAAAGGAACGCAACAATGGGAGTAAAGGCAAAAAGAATTATTAAATCATTTACTGCTACCTGTACTAAAGTATAAGCAGGGTCTCCATCAGAGAGGTAACTCCATACAAATACCATGGCAGTGCAGGGTGCAGCACCCAGAAGAACAGCACCGGCCAGGTATTCAGTAGCCAGGGCTTCAGGTATGAATTTTGCAAATACAACTTTTAAGAAAAAGAAGGCGATAGCATACATTGTAAAAGGCTTTATCAGCCAGTTGGTCACTGTGGTTACTGCAAGCCCTTTTGGCTTTTTTGTAGCGTTTACGATACTGGCAAAATCAATTTTTAACATCATGGGATAAATCATAAGCCAGATTAATACCGCTACAGGTATGGAAACATTTGCATATTCGAACCTGCTCAGAGTATTAGGAACAACTGGCACAAACTTTCCTATGGCTACTCCTGCAATAATACAAAGAATAACCCATACTGAAAGGTATTTATCAAAGAAACTGATTTGCCTTCTTACAGATTGTTTATTTCTGTATTTTATTTCGTTATTAACTTTTTCCATTAAAACCCCTTACTTGTATATAAAAATTAATCTCTCCAGGTGTTAGTATCAAATACACTGTTCTAATATCTTTTCTATCTCCCTAACTGAAGGTATCATGCCTGAAAATTTGACATCTCCATCCACTGCTAATGCTGGGGTAACAGTTACTCCAAAATCAATTATTTGATCTATGTCTGTAACTTTTTCAATAACTGAATCAATTCCTAAGTTCTTTACTGCTTCTCTGGCATTAGCCTCAGTTTGCTTGCATCTTGGACAGCCTGTTCCCAAAATTTGAATTTTCATAAAACCTACTCCTTCCCTTTATAATTTTTTTTTAAAATTAAAATTAATATAAAACTTCTAAGCAAAAAAATATCCGAAAGCCATTCCTGTAAAAGTAGCCATAATTACAACCAGAGCCGCATAAATTAAAGTTTTCTTAGCTCCCATAATCCTTCCAATTACAATCATGTTGGGAAGTGATAGTGATGGACCAGCCAAAAGCAGTGTTAATGCAGGCCCTTTTCCCATTCCAAGATCCATTAATGCTTTAATAATCGGAACTTCAGTTAAAGTGGAAAAGTACATAAAAGCTCCTAAAATCGATGCTAAAAAGTTAGACCTCAAACTGTTTCCGCCAACCCAGGTCTCTACCACACTCTGGGGCAGAAAATATTTAATAATCCCTGCTATGAATACTCCTGCAAGAAGTATGGGGAATATCTGCCAGACAAGTTTTCCGGTCTCCTTTATCCAGTCTTTCAGCTCGGCCCTTTTATAACCTATTACTATTATTACTATAAGAATAGCAAGAGCTACTCCAGCATATATCCACATTTTAGCTGCACCAAATACCAGTATGGCAAGTAAAGACAAAAAGAATATCACACTTATATATACAGGTTTTTGGTGTTCACCCTGCCCGTATGCTTTAAATAGATTTTCATTTCCTTCAAGTTTTAATCTTTCTTCCTTCATCCAGATAAAAGACATAATCAAACCTATGACAATTGAAAAGGAAATAGCCCCTACTGCTCTGGCTATGCCCAGGTCATAACCCAGAAGCCTTGCTGTGTAAACTATGGCAAGTATATTTATAGCCGGTCCTGAATAAAGAAATGCAATAGCAGGTCCGAGACCCGCTCCCCTCTTTCTGATACCTGCAAACAAAGGAAGAATGGTGCAGGAGCACACTGCCAGAATTGCTCCGGATACAGAAGCAATACCGTAAGACAGCCATTTTCTTGCCTTTGGGCCAAAGTACTTTAAAATTGCTCCTTTGGAAACAAAAACAGCTATAGCGCCAGCAATAAAAAAGGCGGGTATCAAACATGTAAGCACGTGGGCTGAAAGGTACTCAAGAAGTGCATACCATCCACTTTTAATTGACTCAATAAATATTTCCATATTAATCAAAATCCTTTAAAGTGACTTAAAAAAACATTAGCTTTTACAGAGGTTCCTTCTGCTAATCTTATATACCATTATACAATCTTTTCTTACTTCGCTATCCGTTTTTATCACTGAAAAGATATCATTCAACATCTGTTTTAATTTCACATTCAGATCAGGATTCATGCTGTAATTTACCCATTTCCCATCCTTATTAAA
>JABMRD010000111.1 GCA_013202875.1 Actinomycetota bacterium
GAACAACCCAATGTGCTACTCAGCCGCAGTGTTACCCGTGAATATTTGCAGGCTCGTATATTACAGTTTTTACTAGGTGAGGGTGCTTTTTTGAACATGGCATTTGTAGGTGGAACAGCACTTCGGTTTCTGTTTTTTTTGCCCAGGTATTCTGAAGACATGGATTTTTCTGTTTTACCTTCTAAAGAAATTAATTTTAAAGATTTATTACATCGCTTAAAGATCAATTTTGAGGCAGAAAACTATAAGATTATAATAAAGAAAGGTAAACAAAAAACAGTTATGGGTGCGTTTATCAGATTCAATGCCCTTTTATATGAACTTGGACTTTCACCTCATAAAGATGAAGTATTATCTGTTAAACTTGAGATTGATACAAATCCACCGGAAGGCGCAGTAACTGCTGTTACTCTTATCAGAAGGTATGTTACAGTTAATATTTTACATTATGATAAAGCATCACTTTTTGCAGGTAAGATTAATGCAATTCTTACAAGGAAATATACAAAGGGCAGGGACTTGTTTGATTTGGTCTGGACACTTGCAGATTCTTCATGGTCTCTACCAAATTTTATTTTGTTAAACAATGCCCTGTACCAAACAAAATGGGCAGGACTAAAAATTAATTCTGGAAACTGGAAAAGTATCCTGGCAGAACATATAAAGAATATAAATTGGGAAAGGGTAGTAGAAGATGTTTCACCGTTTCTTGAGCGAGAAAGTGATAGGAGCCTTTTAACTAAAGAAAATTGTAAACGTCTTATTAATAAATTTCATTAAAAGTTATTATGCTTTCAGATTTTTTAGAGAAATAGCTTTCTTAATAAAATCTTATAAAATGAAGCTATGCCAATTAAGGTAAGGAGGAAACCTTATGGTATATGGTAAAAAAATAACCCTATCTACAAAAATATTATTAATAAATATTGGATAATAAGAGAAATTTTTATACAGATTGATATCGTTTGCATGATATCATTAGTATAAAGTTAAATTATTAAAGTTAGATTAGTAATTAGTATAAAGTTAGATAATTGAAAAAATATTACCCCATTATGAAAGAAAGGCTAAAGGAAAGACATGAAAATCCAAACGGCACTAAATTTCGTGCAATAGTTGCACCAATTGCTTTTTTTTGTTGGGCATTTGCTCTTGGAGGACCATTTTTAAAGTATAGTTGGTACGACTATTCTTATGGAACTCTACTAATTGTATTTATAACTTTTATAATACCTTTTGTTGAACAAATAATTGGCAAAATCCCAGAAAAAATTAAGACTAAAAAAACTTAGTAATAATATATTCAGTTGTTCTAAAACTTCAGAAAGTTGAATATATATTTGAGCAGTATCTCCAGATTTGTGAGGCATTCTTCCAAGACGTGATGCAGCAATAGCTAGTCTTACTAATACGTCTGGTATAGATTGTTCTGGAATACCGAATACTAACTCTAACTGATAAAGTCAGGATAAATTGATGCTAAATACATTATTGATTTATATCTTTTTATATATATAATAAGATATAAATTAATGTATAATATGGAGCGAAAACCATGGCAAAAATTCTATTATCAATACCTGATGAAGTCCTTGAAGAAATTGACAGATACAAGGAAAGAAAAAAAATAAAAAGAAGCCAGTTTTTTCTGGAAGCAATAGATAATTATTTTAAAGTTCTTATGACAGAAGAATATTTTGACAGGAGAAAAAAAGCAGTTGAGCGAATTAAAAAAACAAGCGAGAAAGTAATGAAAGCAGGCATAAAAGATTGGGATCCCGCCGGTGAAATAAGAAAATTCAGGGACGGACGTGCAGATGAACTTCTGAAAAGATGGGAAGAAAATTAATATGGAAAGCAGTGTTGTGTTTAATGAGAAACATATAGAATTACCTGTCTTTTTGATAGGGGAATCACGGAGAAAAAAATATGTACTTGATGCTTCTGTGGTTTTTAAATGGTATTACAAAAAAAGTGAGACTGATTTATATAGTGCAGATATACTGTACAATTTTTTAAATTCCCGCCAGTATATATTATTTGCTCCCCAATTACTTATTTATGAGATACTGAATGCATTCAGATTAAAAGACGAAATAAGCGGTGAAACAATAGATTCAATTATTTCTGAGCTATACGATACTATTATTATACTTGAAACAGACAAAGTTCTCTTAAAGAATGCATTTTTGTATGCCAGACTTTTAAATGTATCTGTTTACGATAGTATTTATATTGCTCTTTCTGAAAAGTTTGATGCTCCGCTTATAACTGCAGATAAAAAACTTTATGAATCAGGAAAAAATCTGCCGCATAAAGTTATCATGCTTTCAGATTTCCTAGAAAAATGACTTTCTTAATAAAACCTTATAAAATGAAGCTACGCTAATTAAGATAAGGAGGAAACCTATGGTATTCGGTAAAAAAATAACTCTATCTACAAAAGGATTTTCAGATATTAAGGATATTACAGAAGAAGTAAAAACTATTACCCGCCAGTCCGGCATAAAGAATGGATTGGTAAGTGTTTTTGTCATTGGATCAACTGCTTCTGTTTCAACCATAGAATATGAGCCGGCTCTGGTTGAAGATGTGAGAGAGCAGCTTGAAGAATTTGTTCCGGCAAGTAAACATACCCGCCACTCACAGACATGGGGAGATGACAATGGGTTTTCACACATACGTTCTACATTTATGGGCCCGGGTATCTGTGTACCACTATCTGACGGTGAGTTAGTCCTTGGCACATGGCAGCAGATAATCGTTATCGATCATGATAATAGGCCCCGCTCACGTGAGGTTTTTATACAGGTTATGGGAGAATAATA
>JABMRD010000112.1 GCA_013202875.1 Actinomycetota bacterium
TTAAAAGTAAATTAATATTATTCTATCGAAATTCAGAATTATAAATATTTAAGATTCTATCACAAATTTAAGTAAAAATTTATTTAAAAATTAATTTTATTTAAAAAAGGTAAATACCTTGATAAAAACCCTTTAGCAAACTATTTTAAATTCTTTGTATTCTCCCGGGTTGGTGTCGTTCATATACAAATTCTTGTACAGCAAGGCAGAAGGCAGCAATAATTCATTAATAATAATTATTCAGCAGTCTGTTAATGTCTATATCTGTTATAATATGATCAACCAGCGGTTTTCTTTCTATTTGCTTCAGTCCATCCTCATATAATGGTCTTTCCACCTGATAAAAAATCCCTACCGGTATTTTTTCTTCTTCCATGGATCTTTTAATTGCTTCATTCAGGTCACTTTTATCATAACTTTCAAGTTCATCCAGCTTGTATATCTTCTCTCTATAAAAGTCATATGTATTTTGTTTATTGAATGTCACACACGGCTGAAGGATATCTATAAAAGAAAAGCCTTTATGCTTTATAGCCTTTTTTATTATCTCTGAAAGATGACTGGTATCTCCTGAAAATCCTCTTGCAACATATGTTGCTCCAGATGCCAGAGCCAGCAAAACCGGGTTGACCGGTTTCTCCAGTACTCCTGATGGTGTTGATTTGGTTTTAAAACCTTCATCGCTTGTCGGAGCAGTCTGGCCGGTAGTAAGTCCGTAAACTTTATTATTATGCAATAGATAAGTCATATTAATATTTCTTCTGCATGTATGTATAAAGTGGTTCCCACCAATACCGACCCCATCGCCATCTCCGCCCATAATTATTACATTCAACTTATGATTTGCAAGTTTCGCCCCTGTAGCTACCGGAAGTGCCCTTCCATGCAGAGCATGAAACGCATAAGTTTTTATAAAATTAGCACCATTACCCGAGCAGCCAATACCATAGACAATCAGGATTTCATGTGGCATTAGACAAAGCTTTACAAATGTTTTCTTAAGTGAACTCCAAATCCCGTAATTTCCACATCCAGAACACCATGTAGGTTTTCTTTTAGTGTTAAAATCACCGGGTTTTAAATTATAATTTCCTTTTAAAGATTTATTTTTAACCTTATCCATCGCCATTTATGGTCAGAGTAATATTCATCTAATATAAATAATTTAAACTTCTATTCTATTTTTTCAATGCCACTAATAATTTCCTCAGGTAGAAACTGCCTTCCACTATATTTTAATATTTTATTTTTTATCTTATAACCAGTATTCATCATTATAATTTTTGCCAGTTGTGATGTCTTGTTATTCTCTACTACTACATTTTTATTGCTTTCTCCAATAATTCCCTCAATAGATTCGCTGTCAAACGGATACAAATAGGTAAAGTGAATCAAATTTACTTTTTTTTCCTTCTGATTTAATATATTCATAGCTTCAAGAATAGGACCCTTACAAGAACCCCAACTCCAGATAGTAATTTCAGCATCTATAGGACCATAAATTTTGGGAAGAGGAATTTCTTCAATCAACTTCTTTATTTTTCTAAACCTTTTATCTACCATAATCTTCCTATTGTGAGCACTTTCTTCAGAATATCCATCCTCATTATGTTCATCACTGTTAGCTACATGAATTCCACCTTCTATTCCAGCTACAACTCTGGGAGAGATGCCATCATCGGTATTAAAATAACGCTTGTACCCTCCACCTATATCTTTGCTTTTACTTAACAATTTGCCTCTGTCCACTGTTATATTTTTAAAATCAAATTTTTCATACGAAAAATGGCTTTCTGATAAATATTTATCCAGCATTATAATTACCGGAATTTGATATTTGTCGGCAAGATTAAATGCCTCACCCGTAAGGTAAAAACATTCTTCGGGATCACCAGGTGCCATTACTACCCTTAAAAATTCACCATGAGACGAATGAACCGCAAATAACATATCTCCCTGTTCTGTCCACGTAGGCAGACCAGTAGCAGGGGCAGGCCGCTGGCATAATACAATAACAATAGGAGTTTCAGTCATGGCAGCACTGCTTATCCCTTCATTCATAAGAGAAAAGCCGCCACCAGATGTAGCAACCATTACCCTTGCACCCGCAAAAGAGGCGCCGATTGCCATATTGATCACCGCTATTTCATCCTCTGCGTGTTTGGTCACAATATTATAATCGTCTTCTATGGAAGCAAACAGGTGAAGTATTGAAGAAGAAGGAGTCATAGGATAAGCAGCATAAAATTTACAACCAGATCTCACCGCTCCTAAAAAAACCGCATCATTGCCTGTTACCAGCATTTTACTTACCGGCTTTACTATTTCCAGTTCATAAACATTTATTTTTAATTTTTCTTTTATATATTTATACCCTAATTCAAATGATTTAATATTCAAATTAACAATTTCGGACCCTTTCCTGCCAAAGATATCTTTTATTACATTTTTAAGTATTTCCAAGTCATAATTAATTAGAGCAACTGATGCTCCCAATGAAACATTATTTACCATAACTTTAGGAGCTCCTAATTCTGAAATTATTTTAGAAAAAGGTACCATAACATAATTAATATCTTTCCTCGCCTTTTTAAAATCTTCGATATTGCAATCATTTTCATCATAAACAATATACCCTCCATATATTACTTCTTCCTGATGAAGTCTGATGGTTTCTTCATTCAACGCGACCAAAATATTTATATTCTTATTGGTGGAGAAAATTTCATTAGAGCTTATCCGGATGGTATAAGTATTATGCCCGCCCCTTATCATGGAAGAATATTCGTTGTTATCGATAACAGAATATCCCTTTTTGGCAAAGATCTTTGAAAAAATTTTTCCAGTGGATAATATTCCAAAACCAGCTTCCCCGCCAATCTTCCAGGTTAAATTTGAGACCTTCATTGATTTCCCTAATTTTTTAAATTAATTCTTAATATAATGATAATGATATTACCCTGGCAATTTATTTGCAACTATTCATACAAACTCTATTCAGGCTCATCTTCCTGTAAATCAATTATCTAAAAACATATCAGAGGCTACTTTTTAATTTTCATAGCAAAATTATGACTTTTTTAAGATAATAAGTTTGAATTTTAAATATTGCAAACAATTATTTATATGATGAGGAATGCTCTTAAAGACAACCTTAGGACACTTTTCAGGCCCCCGGTTATATCATGGGCTCTATATGATTTTGCCAATACTTCGTTTGCGGTGGTAATAATTACCATAATTTTTCCGGTTTATTTTACAAGTATAATAGTATCCCCGGAAATTTATTCCCAAAATTTTGGAGACTTGCTGTGGGGAATTGCCAGTGGTGTTTCTATGATAATCGTATCCTTCCTGGCACCTATATTTGGCGCAATTGCAGATACGTCAAGATCCAAGAATAAATTTTTAACTTTTCTTACCCTGGCCTGTATTTTTTTCAGCTTTCTTCTATTCTTCTTAAAAGAAGGAATGGTCGCCCTGGCTGTAATTTTATTTATTATTTGCAATGTTTTTTATCAGACTTCAATGATGTTTTATAATTCATTTTTACCCCAGCTGTCGTCAAAAAAAAATACCGGGATTATATCCGGTTTCGGCTTTTCAGTAGGCTATCTGGGAGGTCTTTTAATTTTGATCTTAATCTATCCTTTCGTAAGGGGTGGACTGGAAACGTCAAATTTATTAAATATTAGAATTACCTTTCTTATTACCTGTATCTTCTTTTTAATATTTTCACTACCATCTTTTATACTACTCAAGGATTCACCGGCTGTTAAACCCGTAAAAATCAGTACCTCTTATATTTCGTATGGATTTAAAAAACTGGCAAATACTTTAAAGAATATAAAAAAGTTTAAGAATCTTACAAAATTCTTAATTTCATATTTTCTTTTCAGTAATGCTTTCTCTGTTCTGGCTCTTTATGCAGCCATATACGCTAAAAATACCCTAAAATTTGGGCTTCTAGAAATAACCATTCTTTTTATATTAGGGCATATACCTACTATTATAAGCTCTTTTTTCTTTGGCTGGCTAACCGATAAGATAGGTCCAAAAGTAACCATTACTATAACTTTAATCATGTGGATTATAATAATACTTCTGATAACCGTTTTTATTAATATAAGAACAGTGTTTTATATATGCTGGATATTGGCCGCTATCTCTACCGGATCGACTCTGATAGCAAGCAGAAGTCTTATGACTTTTCTCATACCCCGGGATAGCGAGGCTGAATTTTTCGGCTTTTATTCCATAAGCGGCAAGGTATCCTCCGTTATAGGCCCCACTGCATTCGGTGTAATATCCTTTATTACCAAAAGCCAGAGAATAGCTCTGCTAAGCACTTTGTTATTTCTTATAGGCGGACTTGTAGTTTTACAATTTGTGAAGGTTCCCACATACAGGCTGAGAAATTTCTAATGTCAGATATGTAACGATTTCTTCATTCTCACTTTTTCTTCTAATTTTAGCTGCTGTAGAAGTGTCCGCAGAAATAGCTCCAATTATTACAATTTTTTTTCCTTTATTTGTCATAGACCCCAATTTTCTATTTTAATGATAATATTCTGAGTCTTAATGAATTGCTGACCACAGAAATACTGCTAAAAGCCATAGCTGCTGCAGCAAATATCGGACTTACAAGTACTCCAAAAAACGGATAAAGTACTCCTGCAGCAACCGGGATCAATATTATATTATAAAAAAATGCCCAGAATAGATTCTGCCTTATAATTCTTACAGTATTTCTTGAAAGTATTATCGCCTTGAGGACTCCATATAAGTCTCCCTTAATTAATGTAATCTGGCTTGATTCCATAGCAACATCGGTTCCAGTTCCAATGGCAATACCTATATCTGACTGGGCTAGTGCAGGTGCATCATTTATACCATCTCCGACCATTGCCACGATTTTACCCTCTCTCTGGAGTTTTTTAACTTCCTCTGCTTTTTGCTCCGGTAAAACTTCCGAAATCACTCTGTCAATGCCTGCTTCTTCTCCAACAGCATAAGCTGTGTTCCTATTGTCACCGGTAAGCATTGCCACTTCCAGTCCCAATTTTTTTAATCTCAAGACAACATCTTTAGCATTGTTTTTTAGAGCATCGGCAAAAGCTATAATACCTGCAGGTTTATTATCAACTGAGACAAATACAGGGGTAAGTCCCCTTTCTGAAAGCTTTTGTGCTGCTTCCACCAGATTGCCCAACGGAACCTTATTTTCCATCATCAATTTTAAGTTTCCTTTAAGAATCTCTCTGTCATCCACTTTTGCTCTTATACCCTTACCGGCTATGGATATGAATTCTTGCGGCTCTTTTAATTTCAAACCGGAATCCTTTGCTTTCTTTACTATTGCCTTACCAAGAGGGTGTTCAGAATACAGTTCTGAACTTGCCGCTATATATAGCAACTGTTCAGATGTGTTTATTAAACTGCCCTTTTTAACAATTATTTCCCTTACCTCAGGTTCACCTCTGGTAATTGTACCGGTCTTATCGAATATAATAGTGTCTAATCTTCGAGCAATCTCAAGACTGGAAGCATCTTTTATTAATATCCCATTTTCCGCTCCTCTGCCAGTGCCTACAAGTATAGCGGTAGGTGTAGCAAGCCCCAGAGCACAGGGACAGGCAATAATAAGTACTGAAACAAAATTGACCAGAGCAAAAGTTATGGAAGGTTTTGGACCCCATATAAACCATACAGTAAAAGTTATTACAGCTATCAGAATAACTATAGGCACAAAATAACTGGCGACTTTGTCTGCCAGTCTCTGTATAGGAGCTTTAGAAGTCTGCGCTTCCTCTACCAATCTTATTATCTGACTGAGAAATGTATCCTTGCCTACTCTGGTTGCTCTAAATTTTAAAAAACCTGTTAAATTTATGGTGGACCCAATCACTTCATCTCCAGGTTTTTTATCAACTGGTATTGACTCCCCTGTAGCCATAGATTCATTTACAGCAGAACCACCTTCTATTATTACTCCATCTACAGGTATCTTTTCTCCGGGCTTAACCAAGATCATATCACCAACTACCACATCATCTATATCAATTTCTTCTTCCCTTCCATCTCTGATTACTGTTGCTTTTAATGCTCTTAGTTTTAAAAGCTTTTTAATTGCACTTGAAGCGCTGCTTTTGGATCTCGCCTCAAAAAATCTTCCCAGAAGTATGAGAACGATAATTATTGCGGCTGTATCAAAATATACGTGTGGTTCAATTCCAATACTTATAAAATAATCCAGAAAAAAGGTTACGGCAGTGCTGTAAATAAATGCAGAAAGAGTTCCTACAGCAACAAGGGTGTTCATATCTGCTGCTCTATATCTGAAAACCGAAACTAGCCCACCGTAGAACTGGGAACCTACCCATATCTGAACAGGACAGGCTAAAATAAAAATAATGATATATCTGATTTTAATTGAAAGTGAAGAAAATCCAGGGATTATATTTATAGAAAACAGCATAATAAATACAGCAAGAACAGCTCCTGCCAGCAGCTTTTGCAGAAGTTTCTTTTGATTCTTCTTTTCCGCAAGCTCTTTTTTCTCTTCTAGGGTAAGCTTATTTTTCTGGTTCATAATCTCTTCTTATCCAATAAAAAACAGCCTAACCTAAGTAATAAGCTCGTAACCTATACTTTTTATTATTTTCTTTATTTCATCCAGGCTCAGCTTATCATTGTCATATTCAATGGTTACCTTTTCTGTAGCAAAATTAACAGTCGCTTCAGTTACTCCATTAGTTTTGTTAAGTACTGTTTCTATTTTTCTCACACATGATGCACAGGTTATTCCCAGAACCGGATATGTTTCCTTAACTCTTGCCATTTTATTATCCTTTCAAAAAATACTGATTTGTTATAGTCAATTACAGCTGTCTTACCAGACATTTTTTAACGTTCGAAATATGATCTTCAATAATAAAATTATAATATATTATACAACTACAATATTAATATATATTAATATAATAATAATATAAAAAACAAAAAAAGATTTTTAAAAGAGATAATTTAAAACAAAGCTCAGATAACCTCCACTCATACCGGTAGTTATAAAGGCTATAAATTCATTACGGGATAAAGGTCTTAAATATCTAAACACAGAAAATTTTAATTATTTTGCTATGTCTTTTTGTTCAGCTATTACTTTTTTTATGAATTCGATTTCTTTTTCGGTAAGGCCTTTTATCTTTTTGTAGCTTGAAACAACACTATTTATGATCTCACTATATTTTTCCCCGGTTATGTTCTTAATCCTGCTGGCTTTCTCTTCAACTTTACTTCCTATATCTTTTGCTATTCTTTTTATATCCGCCCTTAACTCTTCACCAGTTTTAGTAGTCAAAAATAGCGCTGTAACTGCCCCCGCTATAAATCCCAGAGCAAATCCTATAAAAGCAACCTTTATGGTTCCTGATTCATTATTACTCATAAAATCCTCCTGTGGTCTAAAACAAAAACTTTTTTAAATACTATGTCTATTATACATATTATAAAAATTATTTTTAATATATTTTTAATAAAAATATTTTTCTGATTATATTTATAACTTTAACACTTTTACCGGGCATCTTGTGCTTTTCTTTTTTTGCTCAATTTACCTGCCATCCCCAGCCTTTTAAAAATCAGATTCCCCAGAAACGAATATTTTATACCAATAGCTCCTTCAGGGCACATCTCACTGCAGCAAAAGCATCTGATACAGGTCCTGTGATTAAATTTAATCCTATTATTACTATATGATATAGAATTCTGGGGACAAATGTCCTGGCAGGTCTTACATAAACTACATTTATTATAGTCAATATACATATATGGATTTAACGAGCTTCTTATGAATGGCAGAATATAAGTATTTAAAAAATTGCTTCTGGTAAGCCTTTTTTGGCCAATACTTTTGGGGAGCTTAAAATCATAAATTATAATATCAGATAGCCTCTCTCCCAATATTTCAATATTATTATCTGTATAGGACTTAATATTCCATTTTTTTAAAACTTCTAAAAAAGGATTTAACCTCTGGTCAATGTTCATTATCTTGCTCATAACAATATCCATTGAAATAGGATCATCACTGGCTAAAATCAGACCCACCTCCCTGGGGGTTCCACTCCTGCCCGGCCCATCTCCTTCTATTCCTAAAATTCCATCCATAATATTTAAAGCAGGTTTAACAGAAAATACTATATCCAGAAGCATCTCTGAAAATTTTTCAAAGTCATCAAATCTCAGATGATATCCAACTTTAGTAAACCCAGGGACAATGCCAAACATATTCTTTATTGCCCCTGTTATAACCGTTAAGTTATGGGTTTTAAATTTAGGAAGATTGATTATCACATCAGCTTCAACTATTGGTTTTATAACTTCTATTTTCTTTAAGATCCGTCCTCCTTTATTGGATAAACATTCATACTCTGTAGAATAATTCAACCTGCATCCTGTTCTTTTTACAATATCTAAAATACCTGCTGTACTATAAACCTTTTCCATGCCAGCCCTGTTATATGGAACTGCAGGACCAAAACTGTCAGCAATTATAATATTTTTGCTACTGCCTGTAATATCAATAATATTTTCAATGACAGCTTCTATAAATAAAGGATGAGTAGTTACTGCCTTTTCGGGCGCAGCCGCTAATAATAAATTTGGCTTTATTACAATTTTACTTTTGGAATTTAAAAATTTTTCAAAACCACCTAACAGGCTGACACATCTGCTGACGGCTTCTTTTAAACTTATTTTGTTGTAGCTTTTACATTTTACGACACTGACCCTGGTCTTGTTATTCATTATTTTTTCTCTAAATATCTGCTCTTGTATAGAGTTTTTAGGGCAAAATAATTAATCCACTTACTGGATTTATTCTTTTTTCAATCTTTATATAGAACTTCCCGCTTTATTTCTTTAAAGCTTCTGCTTCTAAGGGTTCTGTGCTGCATTAACAATTAATTTTATTAATCTCACCATGGTCCCTATTCCTATTCCAATAATAATTAATATTAGAACTGTAATGACAATTGGATTGAGAATACCGGTTAAATCTCTCGGGAGTACTGTAAAATCAAACGGTAATATAGTGAGCAGCGAAATAATAGCTGTCAGTCCAAACAGATTAAGGACAATATGGACAATCTGACGGAAGAAATAACCATCATAGATAATCAATAAAATATTCCCGATTATAGATGCAACCAGCGCTACCGATACAATAGGCAGCCATTGACTGAAGCTTTCCGTCAGGAAGGGGTATCTATGCCAGATACCGTCATAATAATAGTAAGCTATATATGGCTGGTAAAAATTAAAAAATACAAAGAATATAATACTCCACATAATAGCAAAGCTGTAGCCGGTTATTCGCCCCCTTCTTGTACCCTTAAAGTAATGATCTACTTTATCCCCGACTTTTTCTATTTTCCTGCCAAATTCCTTTCCTGCTTTTTCTGTTTTTTCTCCGAATTTTTTCATTTTTTCATCTAATTTTTTTTCCCATTCAAATTCTTTTTGGTTAATATCCTCATCTTTCTCTTTATCATTTTTAAAATAATCAGATACATCATTCCCAAAATTCCGGGCAGCTTTTCCAAAATCCTTAAATTTGTCTTTTACTTCTTCATCCCTAAACCTTTTCCCAAAAACCTTTGCAGAATCTTCAGCACTTTTTGCAAATTCCTTTGCTTTTTTCTTCAGTTCTGGGTCACTGAAAATTTTACCGATTGCTTCCCCAAATTCTTTTACCATATCGCCAAAGCTTTCTATCGGACTTTTATCCTTCTTGTTCTCAGCCATTCTGAACCCCCTTTTAATATTCCTGAATACTATAATAATTTTTAAAACCTATTAATCTATCCGTAACTCTTTTATATATTATATGTTATAAACAGGCATTTTAAAAAATAAAAATTCTCGAACTCCAAATCATTCCACTTTCAATTTTTTCCTGCATATTCTGATAAAAAGGAAAGGGGCTATCTTTTTGGATAGCCCCTTAATTTAAATTTACAGTTTCCAGTTTTTTAATACTCTTTTTTACTTTTTCTTTCCGGTGCTCTTTCTCTTTCTTACTGGCAAGCCTATTATGAATAGAGACAGAGAAGCTATCTCAGATTTAATCTTAAAAGTTGCAGATATCGAAGAGAGGGCTTATGGGTTTGTTAAAACAAAGTGATAATAATTACATTTAATTAACCTGGAAA
>JABMRD010000113.1 GCA_013202875.1 Actinomycetota bacterium
AAAATAAAATTCTGGAATAAGAAACCCTTATCTGAAATACTGTCTAATTTACCAAAAACATTCAAGATAAAATTCCTCATACCCAAATCATAAAAATAAAAAATTGGTGATTTTGTTATTTCCTTTCTTATATTTTTATAAAATGGAGATACTCTTTTTAATATGAATGTTTTCTCAAGATACCAGATGTAATTTTTTAATGTTAAAATATTTATTCCAATTGTATTTGAAAGTTCAGAATAATTAACTAATTTTCCTATCTGAGAAGCAAGTATTCTAATTAAATTAATAAAATTTTCGCTCTTTTCTATTTTAAGTAAATAATAAATATCTTTTTCTAAATAACTTTGAAAAGTTTCATCTAAAACATTAAAAACCTCTATAAGTATCTTCTCTCCTAAGCTTTACTTCTAAAATATTGACCGTTTTATTATTATCGTCAATAACATAAATAATACGAAAACGCCCTATTCTTATCCTATAAATATTATTTTTATTAGATAAGATTTTTTTAGAATTTAAAGGTCTTGGTTCATTAACTAAATTTGCAATATGGAAGGAAATAATCTTATAATCCTTTTGGGAAATTCTATCAAGGAATTTTGCAGCTGAACTTTTTAAAAGGACCTTATAGAGCATTACTATTTATAGTTTTCTTTTAGAATTGTATTCCTTAAAAGATATTAATTCTTCATCATTATCCATAATTCTCTGTGCGGATTCTAAATCTTCTTCATCTTCAAGCATTTCAAGTGTTGCCTCTCTTAATAATTGGGACATTGATTTTCTTTTTTTAAAGGCTAAAGTTCTTAAGCACTCGTGCTGATCTCTTGTAAGAAATATAGTTGTTCTTTGTAAAGTATCTTTCATATTTATCACCAATAAAAAGATAACATATATATGTTTATATGTCAAAGAATCAAATCTTGTTTAGTTGTTGTTTGTTCAATCACTTCAAATTTAAAAAGGTATCTGGCCTGGGATATTCTTCCTGATTTTTCCATTCTATTAAACTTTAAGCTCCCGCTTGTTTATGCCAAAACTTAGGTAAATTTCACCTTTATAGTTGTTACTGTCAAAAGACATTCTTATAGATACCGGTAGTTTTCCAGCAGCAGGATTTCTATTTTCCTACTGCCATAACCTGCATAATTTAAAAATAGTGAATTATCATCTGTAACAAGCTTACAATTAAACCTCTCCGCAGTAGCAATAAAGATGCAGTCATAGACACTCTCATTTATATCAGCCGCTATTTTGGTGGCAATTTTTAGAATTTCCTTATTAATATAAAAAATAATTCCAAGATTATATAACCTGTCTATTATATCTAAATTAACATTCTGATATTTTTTAATTTTATTTCTTAGAACGTTTGCCAGCTCAAATGCAGATAACTCGGGTATTATTATTTTTATCTCATTATTCAAATACTGCTTTAAAATAAGATCCGCTTTTTTTATATTTTTTTCATCATCCTTAAAAAACCATTTCACAATAACAGATGTGTCCAGAACCACTCTAACCTTTTTGTTAAAAGATTTTATGGCACTTTCAGAAATTATAAAAATATCATTATCGATTTGTTCTTCTGTATTATTGTATTCTGTCATTTTTTTAACAAACCTGCCCATCTGCTATTCCTCAGTCTTTTTATTTCTTCAGTCGAGTTCCAGCCCTTGAGGTCATCACTTATTTTTTCCCTGATCTGAATAATACCTTCAATAGCCTTTTTCTTTTTTTCTTCAAGGATTCTACTCTGTAACCGGGCGAAATAATTTTCAAGCGCTTCTATTATAAGGCCTGATCTTGTCAGGTTTACTATTCCCTTATATTTGTCAACCTTTTTTAAAGCATCTTCGGAAATGGATATGTTTATTCTTGGCATTTTTATAAGCACCCCTTTTCTTGCGCTGTTTCGAACAAAATATTAAACTGTGAAGATTGAGAACATGATTATTGTGTAAATTATTACACAAAATTTATGTTATGTAAAGCAATTTGTAATCAGGATTTTTGATAAAATATAGAATCAGGCTTAAATTTTTAAATCTGCTGATTCCAGACAACGGGAAATTACAGCAGATGGTACGCTATTATGGATTACACAAAGCTCAGCATAATGTGGAGACTACTTGAAAGATGCATGCGTAAATTTGACTTTTAGTTTAAAATTTATTACATTGAACTTGATTAATACTAAAAAAGAATGCAATTAAGATTATGAAAAAAATTATCCAAGTCAAAATTTTTAAAGGGGAAAAATATTATATTGCTGAATGTCTTGACTTACCAGTAGTTACCCAGGGTAAAACATTAGAAGAAGTTACAGAGAATGTAAAAGAAGCAATAAGCCTTCATATTGAAGGAGAAGATTTAAAAGACTGGGATATTCTTCCTGATTTTTCCATTCTAATAAACTTTGAGCTCCCGTTTGTTTATGCCAAAACTTAAAATTCTCAGTGGAATAGATATTACCAAGATTTTTTTGAATTTGGCTTTGAAATTGTTTCTAAAAAAGGTAGTCACGTAAAATTAAGAAGAATTTTAACAAATGCAACAAAACAGACCTTGACTATTCCATTACATGATGAATTGGATAAAGGAACTTTAAGAGCTATTTTCAGGCAAGGTGTGAGATACATTCCCGAAGAGAAATTAAAACCCTATTTCTATGATTGATACTAAGGGCCAAACTCCCCGGGATGGTCAATGCTGGTAACTGTCATAAAACATTTCCCGCCCATAATTCCTGCAGGAAATTACTCCAGGGTAGTATTTCTATTTTACCATGAAGCCTCTTTTCTTTCTCGTTGCAAACCAAAAAATTCCTTTTTGGCGAATATTCTTCAGCAAAAGCTACCAATGCATTGAGATCTCTTTTATCTATACGATTTGCTCCTTTTATCTCTATGGCAATTTCACCTCTTGCTAAGATAAAATCTATTTCCAATCCTGTCTTTGTCCTCCAGAAATTTATTGTGAAATCTTGACCACTATAAGATCGATAGGCAAGTATCTCCATTAATAAGAAGTGCTCAAAAGCCCTTCCGAATTCCTCGCCCCTCTCTTCTTCTAAATGCTGTTTCCTTAAATAATTGGCAACTCCTACATCAAACAGATAGTATTTCGGTGCTTTAGTTATAATTTTACGCGATTGTCTTTTTTTGAAAGGATCAATTCTTACAGCCAGCAATGTGTCAATGAGAATTTGATAGTATTCTTTAACTGTCTTTGAATCTACACCACAATCACGGGCAATATTAGAATAATTCGTAAGCTCGCCATGTGAATAACCAAATGCATCAAAAAATCTCGAAAAGGCAGGAATGTTCCGAGTTAATCCTTCAGCAAAAACTTCTTCCTTCAAATAATCCTGCATATAGGCCTTTAAAGATTTCTTGCACTCCTGGTCATCTTGCAGGTAATGTGTCGGCACCATCCCGTGGTTTAAGGCATGTAAAAGATTTATATTTTTAAGTTCAGCTGTGACAAGCGGAAACATTTCATAACGCCATGCTCTGCCTCCTAAGAGATTAACATGCCCTCTTCTTAGTTTTCTTGCACTTGAGCCACAAAGAATAAACCGTAATCCTTTATTTTCAATTAGCCAGTGCACCTCATCAAGGACCTGAGGAACCTTCTGGACCTCATCTAGTATTATGGGATGTTTAATTGCATTTTTATCCTTTGCCAGTATACGCTCCCGTAATAGCGCTGGATTCTTAGAAACTTCAATAAAAAAATCTGTCTTTAAAAAATCAAATATTAAGCTATCGGGAAAGTGGTTTTTTAAATATGTAGTTTTACCTGTTTTTCTCGGTCCCCATAAAAAGGCAGATTGTTTCCGGGGAAGCTTTATATCTAATATCCTTTTTATAAATCTCATTTCGTATTACCCTCCAAATTAGTATTACCAATTAGGAATATGCACCATTTTGGGCAAATAGTCAAGCTTTTTTATATTTTATCTCTGCCATTCCGGATTCTATGACTGGTACAATCCGTAGCTTTACCGTCTCCCTTATGGGAGCCTCTGATAAACAAGATTTAGATGATCTCCGTAAATTTGCCCAACAAATAGTCAGTAAGTTTCTCTAAAAATTGAATATCTACTTAGATCGGCACTATTAAAAACTGCTGATTTCAGAGAAAATTATTGCTTGACAATTCTTTGTTTCTTTGTTATAAGGTAATCAAAGAAATTGGGTATGATGTTTTTGATTTTACAAATATAATGAAGGGAGAAATGTTCATGTCGCAAAAAATCCAGACTGGAGTTAGCTCTATACTTAAAAAACGTATTTCGGTATCGCGAAAACGCCAAATAACTATTCCTATTGAGTTTTTTAATGAAATTGGTATTGATAAAGAAGTAGATTGCTATGTCCAAAACGATGCCATTGTTATACGCACTGTGCGTGAGGATGTAGGTGAGTTTGATGAACAAATTCTATCTGATTTAATCTCAAAAGGGTTTTCAGGGCAGGAACTTCTTGCCAGATTTAAAGAAGCACGTCGTCAAATTCGTCCAGCTATAGAGAGTCTGCTTGAGGAAGCGCATCTTGCTGCTGATGGGAAAGCGCCATTTTCCACATATGAAGATGTTTTTGGCACAAAGGGCAAGTGATGCATAAGCTAATCATTTTGCCTCCTGCAGCGCATTTTCTCAAAAATATTAAAGAGAAACATCTCAAATTAGCATTTCAAAAAGTTATTAATGATATAATCCAAAACCCTTACATCGGTGAGCCTAAGACAGGTGATTTGTCAGGTATTTATTGTTGTGACTTTTTTTACAACAAAACAAATTATGAGCTTGCATACACTATCATTGAAAAGAATGTAGAAACCGTTGTTGTTATCCTTGCCGGTACTCGTGAGAACTTTTACGATGCACTTAAACGATATATGAAAAACTTTAAATAATCATTTAAACAAAAAAGTTATGGTAGAAGAGGAGTAAAATGCTTGATTCGTATGAAGAAGTAACAAGTACCTTAAAGTCTTTAGATGATTGTTATTATCTTAAATCTAATTTTTTAATTCTATTTGTCATATTTAGTATAATAGGAATCAAACTCAGGGAGAGTATTTATGACAATTATTCAAAAAATTGTTTAATTATTACAAATTTTAATTATAATAAATAAGAATAAAAGAACTTGTAAATAATCATAATACAGGAAAATTAAAAATGATTAATTTAAAAGACAGGAAAGTTATTGTTACAGGAGGTGCAGGTTTCCTCGGGAAATTTGTAGTTAAAAAATTAAAAGATAGAAATTGTAAAGATATTTTTATTCCTAAAATAGAAGAATATGACCTGAGAAATCTAGAAAAAATAAAGAAAATGTATAGAGATGCTAAAGCAAATGTTGTTATTCATTTGGCTGCTGTTGTTGGTGGTATTGGGGCAAACAGAGAAAACCCGGGAAGTTTTTTTTATGATAACCTGATAATGGGTATTCAGTTAATGGAACAGGCCAGACTTACCAGTATTGAAAAATTTGTTGCACTGGGAACTATTTGTGCTTATCCAAAATATACGAAGGTTCCTTTTAAAGAAGAAGATTTATGGAATGGTTATCCTGAAGAGACGAACGCTCCATATGGTCTTGCAAAAAAGATGTCACTGGTACAGTCTCAGGCATACAGACAGCAATACGGCTTTAATTCAATATTTCTACTACCGGTTAATTTATATGGTCCTGGTGATAATTTTAATCCAAAATCTTCTCATGTTATACCTGCGCTTATTAAGAAATTCTATGATGCCAAAATTAATAATCAAAGTGAAGTAGTAGTATGGGGAACTGGTAAAGCTACAAGAGAATTTCTATATGTGGAGGATTGCGCAGAAGCGATAGTATTAGCCACTGAAAAATATGATAAACCTGATCCGGTTAATATAGGAGCAGGTTTTGAAATATCAATAAAAGATCTGGCAGAAAAAATAAGGCAAATTATAGGGTTTAAAGGAAAAATAGTTTGGGATACTTCAAAACCTGATGGTCAGCCAAGAAGATGTCTGGATACAACAAAAGCGGAGAAGGAATTTGGATTCAAGGCTAAAGTAAAATTTGATGAAGGACTTAAAAAGGCAATTGATTGGTACATTTTAAATATTGCAAGGAAAAATTAGATAAAATAATTAATATCTAAGATTTAATTATTTTATTCCTATAATAATATTTTTATTTTTTATCTATATAAATCATTAAGTTTTCCCCTATAATCAAAAAGAGGTAGATATCTTACCAAAGAAAGTAAATAAATTTATAAAAGGTGCCATAGGTAAAGGTACAATAATTTATAATAAATGAGTGAAAAAAGTAAAAATACCGTATTATACATACTACTTTTTTTGGGCTTTGTAATAATTGTAAGAGAGTATATCGGAGGCAGGTCTTTATGGGTGGATGAGGCCATGCTGGCTTTAAATATGAATAGGTCATTTTCCGAGCTGCTTAAGCCCCTTTATTATAATCAAACCTCTCCCATTCTATTTTTATTTGCAGCCAGGTTTTTTACCTTAATCTTTGGTATTTCAGATTATTCCCTTAGAATCCTACCTTTAATCTCTGGTCTTGGCAGTTTATATGTTTTCTTTTTAATATGCAGAAGGTTTTTAGGTGGTACTGCTGCAATAGTGTCAATGCTTCTGTTTATCTTATCCTACAGGCTTATATATTACGCTAACGAGTTTAAGCAGTACTCAACAGATGTGTTTTTTTCCCTTTTGTTTTTTTATTTTTTCCTGGATTTAAGAGAAGAGGGTTTTAGTTTAAAAAAGGGCATAGTAATTGCCCTGATAGGACTGGTTTCTATTTGGTTTTCTTTCAGTGCAATTGTGTTCATTATCCTTTTTGCCATATTGGCCCTTTACTATTTTATCAGGGATAAAAACAGAAAAGGTTTAATTTTTATAATGGCTAGCGGTTTTTTGTGGGCATTAAATATTTTAGCAGAATATGTATTTGTTTATAGAAGGAATCCTAATTTTGAATTTGAGCCCCTGCGGGATTACTGGGTTGGTGGGTTTATGCCTTTTCCTCCCGCAAATTGGAAAGAAGTTCTGTGGCTTCCCAGAACCATAAAGGAATTTTTTATATATGTTACCAATACCGATACCATACTGACCGGTAGGTTCCCCTTTATAATTGATGTTTATGCCTATATTTTTATTATTTTATTTATGTTAGGAATAATCTATGCTTTTAAAAATAAAAGAGGGCATTTCAGCATTTATGTAATAGGTATAATATTTCTGGCATTATGTGCTTCAGCTCTTGGCAAATTTCCTTTTGGGGATAGATTAACCCTTTACCTTGTTCCGCTGGTGCTCCTGGTGAGTGCCTATGGTATCTATTTTTTTTATAATTGGCTAAAGAAGGCTCACAGAAGTGTGGCAGTTATTTTTCTAGTTTTATTGTTCTTTTTGCCAGCTATACCCAGAGTTTATCATTTAATAGAGCCAACATACAAAGTGGAGCTAAAGTCTGTTATAAATTACTATTTAGAGAACAAAAAGGAGGGAGATAAGGTGTATGTTTATATAGACCAGGATACCTACTATCCTCCTCAGTTCTATTTTTATACTGGAAAAAACTTTGATTTTACTAATATGGATGGCAGCAGAGAAAAAGATTTAGAAGAGCTAAAAAGTGATATACTTGGTTATGGCAGGGTCTGGGCTATTGGCCCCTTAGGGGAACTAGAAGCTTATGGAAAAGAAATAGACAGCTACAAGATGAGGACAATAGCGTCAAGGTGGCCTTTTAGGTTTTTACGGGATGATATTATTTACTTAAATAAGCCCAATGCTGAGATAAAACTATATGATTTTGGCCAGTATGAACTGCAGGATTTTATATCCCAGTTTTATAGGTATGGTTATGAAAGAGAACCAACCCAGGAAGAACTAGATAGCTGGGTTAGAGATATTGTAAGAAACCCTGGCAGTATCTATGAGTTGGCCAAAGAATTACTGGTAGAGAATAAAGAGTTTGAAAGCAGATATTCTGATAAAGAATTTATAGAAGTTCTTTATTGGTTATTGCTGGGCAGGGGACCTGACGTAGATGGTCTTAACCACTGGTTAAAAGGTTTACAAGATGGCAGCATTACCAGAACAATAGTTATAGATAGAATTATAGACTCTCCAGAATTTAGGGCATTTGCTACACAAAAGTATAGATTAAATTTTGATTAGAACCCAGTAAAAGGAAAGTATTTTTTATTTTTTAGTATTTTAAGTTAAAATATCGGATAAATTTGTTTTAAAAGAGAGGGGGATTAATGAAGCTTTCTATCGTGGTTCCTGTCTATAATGAGGATAAAACCGTGGAAACGATCATTAGGAAGGTAAAAGAGGCTGATATTGGTGATGTTGAAAAAGAAATAATAGTGATTGATGATGGTTCCTCTGATGAGTCTATAAAGATACTAAAAGAAAGAATAGAACCACTGGTAGATAAGGTTATCTATAAAGAGAAAAATATGGGGAAGGGTGCTGCAGTTAGAACTGGTTTTGAGAATGTAACAGGTGATATAGTGATAATCCAGGATGCAGACTTAGAGTATGATCCCCAGGAGTATAAAAGGCTGCTCCAGCCTATCTTAGAGGGAAAGGCGGATGTGGTCTATGGTTCAAGGTTTATGGGTGGAAGACCTCATAGAGTTCATATGTTTTGGCACCAAGTCGGTAACAATTTTTTAACTACCCTTTCAAATATGTTTACTAATCTTAATTTAACTGATATAGAAACCTGCTATAAGATGTTTAAAAAAGAAGTTATTGATTCCATAAAAATCGAGGAGAACAGATTTGGTCTGGAACCTGAGCTTACTGCTAAAGTAGCTAGAGGGAAATGGAGAGTTTATGAAGTTGGAATATCTTATTATGGAAGAAACTACAAAGAAGGTAAGAAGATTAATTGGAAAGATGGGTTTAGAGCTATATGTGTGATTTTAAAATACGGGATTTTTAAAAGAAGATAAATGGTTAGATAAATTTACATTATATTTTTTGTAATGTAAAATCTTTGTTATAGATAAAGGTAAAAAGGTTTTAAACTTGGTACCCACCCTTTTCTTTACGAAGAGAGGGTGTAATATTCATATACTGGAGAAGAGATGAAAGCACTGCAGAATTATGGGTACCAAAATATTATTGTTTACTACCATAATGGTAGGGATATCGTTGACTTTTATATCAGAAGAATTATAAATATCCCCTGGTATAAAAAACTTGATGCAGGTTCCTTTTTGGCATAATTTATATATTGATTTATAAAGAAGGAATTAGGCTTAAAGGCTCAGAATAACTTTGAACAAGCATTAGAGAAGACAGTCAACCGATACCTTAATAATGAGCATTGGTGGAGGTTATAAAAGAAAAGGAGGGAAAGGTTAGCCATGAAGGTTAGTGTAATTGGTACAGGTTATGTGGGCTTGGTGACTGGTGTTTGCCTGTCAGAGATAGGAAATGAGGTAATATGTGTAGATAAGGTTAAGGAAAAGATTAATATATTAAAGGATGGTAACTGTCCTATCTATGAGCCGAGCTTGGAGAATTTTATAAAGAATAATATTTCTAGAGGCAGGCTTAGTTTTACCAACAATATATCTGAAGCGGTTAAAAAATCAGATATTATCTTTATATCTGTAGGCACACCCTCTCTTCCCAACGGTCAGGCAGATTTAAGCTTTGTGGAGCAGGTAGCAATGGAGATAGGCAAGTTTATAGATGATGGGAAAATTGTGGTTAACAAAAGCACAGTTCCAATTGGTTCCGGAGACTGGGTATCTATGATAATATCAGAGAGCATTGATAATAATAACCCTAAAAAAAAGGTTAACTTTGATGTGGTATCTAATCCTGAATTTTTGAGAGAGGGAAGCGCGGTTGAAGATACTTTTTTCCCTGAAAGGATAATCATTGGTTCATCTTCTAAAAATGCAATAGATAAGATGTTAGAGCTATACAAGCCCTTGATAGAACAGAGTTTTAATTGGCCTGATGATAAGGCAAGGCCGATCTCTAAAAGCCAGAAGGTACCGGTAGTAATAACTGACCTTACCAGTGCAGAGATGATTAAGTATGCCTCTAATTCTTTTTTGGCTACTAAAATTTCCTTTATAAATGAAATAGCCAATATATGTGAAAAAGTTGGAGCAGATGTAAAGGCAGTAGCCAAAGGCATGGGTCTTGATAAAAGGATAGGGCCCCTGTTTTTAAATGCTGGTATTGGCTGGGGAGGATCCTGTTTTCCCAAGGATGTATCAGCCCTAACCTATATCGCCAGTGAATACGGAATGACTCCCCAGATTCTTAATGCGGTAATAAATGTAAATAAGGAGCAGAGGCTAAAAATAGTAAAAAAGGTACAGGATGAGATAAAAATAGTAAAGGGGAAAACCATTGCTGTGTTAGGTATATCCTTTAAGCCAAACACAGATGATACCAGGGAAGCTCCTTCTGTCAGTATAATGAACAGTCTATCTAAACTGGGAGCTAAGATTAAAACTTATGATCCTATAGTCAAAGAAAGACCAGATTCTTTAACCGAGAAGGTAAAAATATGCAGGGATGAATATGATACAGTAAAGGATGCTGATATACTTATCCTAGCCACAGAATGGGGCAAATTTGCAGAGTTAGACTTTAATAGGGTTAAACAGCTTATGAACAGTCATATAATAATAGATGGGAGAAATCTATTTGACCGGGATCATCTAAAGAGTTTAGGTTTTAGGTATATTGGCATTGGGAGATAAAGGAGGATTTTAATTTGAAAAAGAAAGCTTTGGTAACAGGTGGTGCAGGTTTTATTGGAAGCCACATATGTGATTATCTGTTAGGAAGGGATTTCAAGGTATATTGTGTGGATAACCTTATAACCGGCTCTCTTGAAAATGTTGAGCATATAAGAAGCAGTGACTTTGTATATATAAATCATGATATTACCCGGTTTATAGAGATAAAAGATGATATAGATTTAATTTTTCATTTTGCTTCTCCTGCCAGCCCAATAGATTATCTCCAACTACCAATACAGACATTAAAGGTAGGAGCATTGGGTACTCATAATATTTTAGGTCTGGCAAAAACCAAAAGAGCAAAGATAATTCTAGCTTCTACTTCCGAAGTGTATGGGGATCCAAAAGTACATCCCCAAACTGAAGAATATTGGGGCAATGTAAATCCTGTAGGGCCCAGGGGTGTATATGATGAAGCTAAAAGATTTGCTGAAGCAATGGTTATGGCATACCACAGGCAACACGGGCTGGATACATATATAGTTAGGATTTTTAACACCTATGGGCTCAGGATGAGAAAGGATGATGGTAGAGCCATACCTTCATTTATAATCCAAAGCCTGGAAGGAAGGGATATAGCTGTATTTGGTGATGGAAGCCAGACCAGAAGTTTTTGCTACATTTCAGATATGGTAGAAGGTATCTACAGGTTAATTAATTCAGATTACCATCTTCCTGTAAATATAGGAAACCCTGAAGAGATGTCCATACTGGAGCTTGCAAAAACCATAAAATCATTAACTGGTAGTAAAAGTAAGATAGTATTCCAGGAGTTACCTAAAGATGACCCTATGGTTAGAAGGCCAGATATTACCAAAGCCAAAAAGATACTTAATTGGCAACCAATGGTAGGGTTTAGGGAAGGTATTATCAAAACAGTTGAGTGGTTTAAGCAGACAATAAAAAAATAAACTTATTTTACATTTTACATATATAAAACTTTATATATCTTAATAAACTACAAAAAATATTTTGTCATTTTCATTGATATGAAATTAAAGATAAAGGAAATTATTAAAAAAGTATACATATCAAAATGGTTTACTTTATTTTTAATATTAATTGGGTCATCTATAAGGATAAGGCAGTATATTTTTAATAGATCGCTTTGGCTAGACGAAGCGATGTTAGCTCTAAATATAATAAGGCATAGCTATTTAGATTTACTAAAACCACTAGATTATATCCAAACTGCACCTCCCCTATTTCTTTTTATAGTTAATTTTTTAACAGAAAAATTTGGTTATCATGAATATGTTTTACGCTTCCTGCCATTAATAGCAGGAATTGCCTCTTTATTTTTATTCTGGTATCTGGCAAATAGATTTTTAAATAAATTTGTAGTCCCAATTGCTGTGGGGCTGTTATCATTTTCTAGCTATGCTATATATTACTCAATAGAGTTTAAGCAATATTCTGTTGATTTAATGATAACAATAGTTATATTAATCTTGTCGGTCTATGTTTATAAGAAAAATTTTGACCTTAAAAGTAATTTATTGCTAGGAATTTTAGGAGCTTTTTTTATATGTTTGTCCCATACTTCAATCTTTATACTTGGGGGTGTGAGTGTTTCCTTAATTTTAGCAGTTTTTCTAAAAGAAAGATTAAGAGGAATTAAAAAATTTGGTTATATTTTAGGGATGAGCTTGTTTTGGATAATAAGTTTTGCTGTAAATTACCTATTTATTATAAGGGTAATTGCTCCTGCACAAATCGAACAAGAATATTGGCAAAGTAGTTATGCACCTATGCCTATAAGCTCAGTAAGTGATTTATTATGGTATCCAAAGACCTTGCTATACATTCTAAGAAATCCCTTGGATTTATATTTTGTGGGGATAACATTACTGGTACTGTTTACAGGTTTAGTATCTTTTTATAATAAAAAAGAAAAATTTTTTCTGTTTTTAGTATCACTCCCTTTTATTTTTTTAATAATTGCTTCAATGTTAGGAGCATATCCAATTATTGATAGATTAGTAGTTTTTATTTTACCTATTTTTTTCTTATTGATTTCGAAGGGCATTGAAGAATTTTCATTAAATTTAAGTGGAAAAAATATTATAATAATTTTTTTACTAATAATATTAATTTTTTTCCAGCCATTAGCTCAAAGTTCTAAGAGTTTACTAGTACCAAGATATAAAGAAGAAACCAGGCCTATGATTGAGTATTACCAAAATAATAAGGCAAAGGAAGATAAAATTTATGTTTATTACTCCACAGTGCCTGCATTTTTATATTATACCAGGGAAACAAAAGAGGGTTTTATTGAAGGGGTAAGGTCAAGAGAAGATCAGGAGAAATATTCAGACGAACTGGAAAGTTTGGATGGTGAGGGCAGAATCTGGTTTATATTTTCACATGTGCATGAAAATGAGGAGGAAATATATATCAAAAAATTAAATGAATTAGGGAAAAGATTGGATTATAAAAGCGCGTACGGCTCATCGATTTACTTATATGATATATAAGAATATAAACTTTTTTTCAACTTGAGAATCGGTTAAAACATTAACTTAAAATGTTTTTTGTTTAAATTATCAATCAAGAATTTATGTTTACAACTAAAAGTATTAAATTTTCGAATATCTATCCATACATATTTACAGGAATTTTTCTAATACTTAGTGTATTTCTGATAGTTAATCACGAGCTCTGGGCTGATGAGATGAGAGCCTGGAACATAAGCTCAGCTAGTGCCAGTATAGCTGAATTAATAAGCAGCTTGAGAGCAAGTGAAGGCCATCCTTATTTGTGGAGCGGATTACTTTATTTTATTTCTCATTATATTGTTGATAATCCAGAAGCAATGAAAGTACTACATTTAGCTATTTCTGTTACTACAGTATTTCTAATACTGAAATATGCCCCTTTCAATAAAATATTAAGGGTTATGCTTATATTTGGTTATTTCTTTTTCTATGAATATTCAATTATCTCTAGAAATTATTCAATTGGTATCCTATTTATGATAGTTTTTTGTATTTTATATAGAAATAAGTATAAAAATTTAGTAGTGCTAAGCATTGTGTTGTTCTTTCTGGGTTTAGGTAATATATATTCCTTTATGATTTCTATTATTCTTTTTCTCTACTTATTATTTGAAATTATTTTGGAAAGAAATAATAGACCAAACAGGTTAAACAAACTCCATCTCTCAATTGCTTCTATAATTATGCTGGGTTCAATTTTTTTTATGTATTGGCAGTTAGGCTCCCAAATGAAAAGCAATGTAATGGGACCTTCGATCTTTTCAATTTTTAGTAAAAACTTTATTAGTGAACATATTAAGTCAATAGCCATGATACCTGAAGCTATAATAAAATCTTATCTTCCTGTTCCAAATTTTATCTTAACTTTTTGGGAAACAAATATAATCTTTGATTTTTTATCCAATATTAATTTTATTTTGGTATATATATTAGGGGCAATATTATTTGTAGTCCCTTTATTTTTTTTAAAAAAGAAGGTTTTGTTTCTCTACATTATGGGAAATTTACCTGTTGCCATTATACCCATATTTGTCTGGCAAGGTTCTCTTAGGCATTATGGCCATCATTTTATAATTTTAATAGCATGTATATGGATTTCTTGTTTAAAACCTGAGGAAAATTATTTAATTAAAAATAGGGAAAAATTTAGCCAAAAGTTGATGAATTGGTTTTTAATAATATGTCTGGCATCTTCTTTGATCGGTAGTGGTGTAGCTTATTATTATGATTATAAATATCCTTTTTCTTCAGCTAAAGATGCTGCAAATTATATCACAAGTGAATTTAATGTCGATGAACTAATAATAATTGGCTACCATTTTCATCCAGCAGAAGCAATAGCGGGCTATCTAAATAAGGAATTGTATTATCCCCATTCAATCGAAGAAAATAAATTCAGAAAGTTTGTTAACTGGCCTAAAATGCATGGCAGTTATGATATAAATTTGCCAATAAGGAGTGCTTATAAGTTTCTTCTAGAGGGAAAAGAAGTATTACTGATAATATCTAATGCTTCTTCTAATGATAAAGAAATATTATCAAAAAACAACTTCAAGAAAATAGATGTCTCCTTTGATAATCAAATTGTGGCGTGGGAAGATTTTAATCTATATTTATTTGATAAGCATATGAAAAAACTTTGTGAATCTGATAAAAATAATTTTATGAATTGTTGGGAGCCATTAAATGATTGTAACTTTACTATCGAAGATGGCTATATTTTAATCGATGTATTTGGAGAAGATCCCTACTTTGAGAATAATTTTGTGATAGATACCGGTAATGATATTTTAGTCGCTATATACAATTTGCGTTGCGAGGACCCAAGTGAACTAAGGATTTATTATAAAGAAAGGGGTGATATCTATAATGAAGATAGCATGTTGTCTTTTCCCTTAAATGCAGGCAGTAATGATATTTTTGCTATTGTTCCAAGTGATGGAGATTTGGAAAGTATAAGAATAGATCCTGTTAATACAAATATTAATTGTTCAATAGAGCAAATAAAAATAATTGAGTTAAAATAGGTCTACATTCACACCCAAAAGCGGTTCTAAACTGTTTTCAATTGACAAAGATTGCAAATTTATTCATTTGTAACTATTAAAAAGCTTCAGGCAATTTGCAAGATCGGCAAAATTAAATTAAAAAGTACTAATTTAAATCATAAAGCTCTGCAATATTCCCAAATTCCTCCGATCCTATAAATCCCTTTATTACAAACTCCATTGATTTTCCTATTTTAAGTTGCTCAAGCCAGTTGTTATAGCCCTCTTCATCAGGCTCTCTTAGAAGGAGGGCTTTATATAGCAAATGCAAAAATTCTGAATCATCCATATCTTTTTTAATAAACTCCTGTTCTGATATTAAGAATTTTACTAAATCAAATATTGTTTTATTTCCTTCTTCTAAGGCAGAAGACCAGAAGTTAAGTTCCTTATTTTCTGGCTCTCTGTCTAAAAAATACAGATAAAAACGGGAAATAAATGTTTTTATGTCTCTATAAGTTATAAAAACTTTAGCAGTTTCATATTCTTTTAACAGTTCCAACTTTCCAAAGTCATACAGAGAAAGGTTAGACCAGCTAAGAACATAATCAAGGTTCTGATCATTTATGGTATTTATAACCACAAAGGCTCTTTTTGCTTTATCCAGATCATTGTGAAGGAAGTCAATAGAGACTCCATATCTGTCAAAATAGTAAGGAATAGGCCACTCTGATGGGCATCCTACTATCAGTCTGTCAGGGTATTTTAACTTATCCTTTAAAAATATAGTTATCTCTTCAGCATCCTGAAGCGATCCAGTTTCAGTAGAATAATACACAGATTTTGACCTTACTATATTAAATCCTATTCCCAGGGTTAGAAGCATAGCTAATGTAACAGCTGTAAATTTTAATATATTTTCTTTTTTAAATATAAGCTTAAACACAAATACCAGGCCTGAGGCACTTACTATTAAGTATATGGGCAGAAGAAAAAGCCATATTCTCTCATACATAGTTGGCCTATGTATTAATACTACAGGTGCCAGCCATGCTATCGCTGCTGCAACTACTGGTATTTTTGTTGTTCTTAACTTGTAGTTAAATATGGTGGATATAAAGAAACCTATAACAAAGATTATATTTAAAGCCAATGGAATATCCCTGTTCCACCTAGACCATATCCTGTTCATCCAAAAGGGAAGTTGCTGTATAAAATCACCCAAAGAGTGAGATTTTATGGCATCCTGTACTATGCCTGTTTCGGTTATAAGGAATATAATTGCAGGAGTGTAAAGCAAAAGGGTTATAAGGATAATTACTCCTACAGAAAACAAGATATTTTTAAAAAGAATTTTCTTATACAGCTTGCTGTCTTTAAATACCAGACACAGTAACAACCATACATAAATCAACCCAATGGGGTATAAGAACATGGGAAGGGTAAAAAACCCCAGAATAGATAATATAATAAATATAAACCATAGAGCTTTATTGTCTTCATCTTTTAGGTATTTGGCTATTCCCAAACATATCAAAAAGAAAAGGATTATGATGGTATATCCCCTGGCATTGGTTGAGTATTCTACCATGGTAGAGGATGCAGCTACCAATCCTGCTGTTAATATGGCAGCAAATTTGTTATAGAAAACCCTGGTGGTAAAATAGGATGCTGGAATTATAAGTACCCCGGATATAAAGGCAGGCATCCTTATAACCCATTCCCTGTTTCCAAATATAACGTAAAATATATGGGAGAGAAAAGTATGAAATAGATGATTATTAGAAGAAGAGTAATCAGACAAGCTTTTTATCAATGGTTTTTTAACAAAGCTTAAAAAAGTTATGGCCTCATCATGGCGCATGGGTTGGTTTATATAAAACAACCTTATGATAATAGATAGTGCTATTATTAACAGAAGAAAAATTAGATCAATTTTATCTTTCTGTATAAAGGATATAAAAGCTGATTTTAACCTACTAAAGGTAAGCCTAAATGAAATAAATAGCTGATAGAAATAATTTCTTACCTTTTTACCTACAAACAGAAATGTAGTGCCAATGATAAACCATACAAAACCCAGAAGTCTTGCCCTTATAAGCATTGTCTTATTAAAGGCAGCAAAGATCCCATCTTTGGCCAATTTGCCCAGCATATCCCTTGCGGTTTCAAATGGTATATAGGAGAAGGAAATTAAAACTATACCTATTATTAGTAGAAGAAATATGAATAAATAACAGATTATGCTAGCTGCTTTTTTTTCAGCTACATTTTTCATATTAATACCCTGGGATTATGTTTTCACTTTTATATCATTTTTAAGTATAATTTTAAAGACAAATTAATGCATTACTTGAACTATTTAAGAGTTGTGTTTACAACTCAAAGTTTATAGCTCTTTGAAAACTAAATAAAAATATAGATACAAATTGATAGATAAAACACTACCTCCAAGTGTAAAATATTTGATTACCAAAA
>JABMRD010000114.1 GCA_013202875.1 Actinomycetota bacterium
GTTTAAAGGCAAGAATAAAAAATATAATGGGTGGAATTTCTTTAAGCTCAATTAATCTACCGCTGCGTCCTGTATATAAAATCTTAAGAAAATTTCATTTTAATAATATAGGTGGCTTAACTTCTATCAGTCGCAGGATGGTAGAAGTATGGAAAGAAAAACCGGAGGAAAGATACTGTCTTGGATTTATTTTAAAGGGAGAAAATCTTTCTAAAGATATTCTATCTGATAAATTAAAAGATATTGGCAGCTCAATCATAATTGCCGGCACAAATAATTTACTTAAAGTTCATATTCATACCAATAAACCTGAGGAAACAGTAAAAGCTGTATCTCTGTTAGGTGATGTATCAAAGGTAAAAATTGATGATATGTATGAGCAGCAGAGTAAATTCTTATCTGATATGAAGGAGGATGGTAAGTATGATAATAAAGTTGGAGTAATAGTAGTTGCTTCAGGCAGGGGATGGAAGGAAGTTTTTAAAAGTTCAGGCGTATCGTATATTATAGAGGGTGGAAAAACTATGAACCCTTCAGTAAGAGAGATTTTGAAAGCTGTAGAGAAAGTTGATTTTTTTAACATAATACTCCTGCCTAATGATAGCAATGTACTGCTCAGTGCACAGCAGGCAATAAAATTAACTGACAAAAATGTTGAAATAATTCCATCAAGGACTTTGCCCGAGGGTATAAGCTCATTACTGTCCTTTAACCCTGAATACAGCCCGGTAGAGAACAAGAAACAGATGGGAACAGTTTTAGATATGGTTAGCACAGGGATGGTGGCAAAAGCTACCCGCTCGGTTAAAAATGGAAATTTTACAGTAAAAAGAGGAGATTTTATCGGGTTGGCAAAAAAGGAAATAATAGCCATGGGGAATGATTATCAGACAGTTGCTCTGGATACGATTAAAAAAATAGTAAAAAAAGATAGTAATCTCATCACAATATATTGGGGAAGAGACAGCAATAAGATTAAAGCTAAAAGTTTATATCAAAATTTAAAAAATGAATTTCCGGATATAGAAATACAACTGTATTATGGCGGGCAATTTTATTATTATTATATTATATCTGTTGAATAATCTTTATAGCAGCTTAATATTGTATCTGGTAAAGTAACCCGTTAGCCAGGAATACGGATAATTATTGTAAATTGTTTATAATGCTTTTGTTTAATTTTATTAAAATTAAGAAAAAGGAGAGAAGGTATGCAGAATGTTGTAATAGTTACGGGTAGCGGGCATGGCCTCCCGGAGAAAATTATAAAAGAATATGGCATAATATTGTTTCCCTTTGGGATACACATAGGAGATGAAGGTTTTAGAGATGGTGTTGATATTACACCAGAAAAAATGATAAAGATGATATATGATAAAAAAATTGTTCCAAAGACCAGCGCTCCCACTATAGGGGATCTGGTAAATATTTTAGAATCTATAAAAAACGAAGGCAAATCTGCAGTATTTGTGCTAATGTCATCTAAATTAAGTGCTGCAACTTATGAATCTTTAGACAATGCCAAAAAAAAGGTAGGCGTAGATATAGAAATAATAGATACCATGCAGGCTGCTCAGGGAAAAGAACTTATAGTGATTGAAGCTGCTAAATTAGCCAGAGCGGGAAAAAGCATGGAAGAAATAGTAAGTCATGCAAAGAAGGTGGCTGCGAGAACAAATACTATTCTTGGAATACCTAATTTAAAATATCTATATTATGGAGGGAGAATAGGAAGGGCGAAGGTTTTAATGGGTTCCATGATGAAGGTAATTCCCATAGTTGCGATAAGAGACATGGAGGGCATGATTTCTCCTGTAGGAAGGGCAAGAAATATATTTCAGGTAAACCAGAAAATAGTTGACACCATGAAAGAAGATTTAAAAAAATTTAATGCGAACAAGATCAAAAGTATTGTAATCGGACATGCAGATAATAAAGAAGCAGCCCAGAGTTTGAAGAAAATTATTGAAGAAAATATTAATTGTGAAGAAATGCTTGAGATGGAATTTGGATGTGCAGCCATTGTTCATCCTGGCCCGAAAGCATGGGGGGCAGGCTATTATATAGAATAGTCAGGAATTCAAAACAGAAAGTATAAAGTATTTTTATGGAAAATTTAGGAATTTATAAAAATATCGGGGTTATAATTTTTTGTTATTTTTTAGGTGCAATTCCCTTCTGTTATATTATAGCAAAAATCTGCAGCAGGAAAGATTTAACTAAAATTGGAAATAAAATTTCATGTGCTGCAAATGTGGTATGTAATGTTTCTAAATTTTGGGGAATTGTGGGTGGGCTTTTAGACTTTGCAAAAGGTTATATCTCATATTTTATTGTTCTTAAAATTACGGATTTAGAGTTTATAGCTATTCTGGCAGGTTGTGCAGCAGTTGCGGGGCATAATTATTCACCTTATTTAAAATTCTCAGGAGGAAAAGGGTTTGGAACTACTTTTGGAGTTTTTACTGCTATATACCCCTTTACCCTAATAGTTTATGGAGTTGGTCTTGTTTCAGCTCTATTATTAATTAGAAATAGATTGTGGGGATTTATATTTGGTTTTGTCAGTTCTGGTATTTTTTTATGGATTTTAAAAGATTCACTGCTCTATTTAGTTTTAGTAATTTTACTTATAATAATTATTATTCCTAAAGATATAAACCGCTCAGAAAGTATTTTAGCCAACTTTAAATTTCGCAAAGAGAAAAAGTTGAAGAATCTTTTTACTGCATTTCCTCAAAGGTAAAATATATGGAATTTTGGTTGACTTTGAGGAACAAGGTTAGATAACTATCTTAATTTAAATATGTAATATATGTAAGTAATGCCAGAAGCTTTCAGGTGGAGTGAACCACTTCGACTAGACACATTGTATACTAAAATATCTTAGGTTGGGATAGCTAATGAGACAGAAGAGAAAGATTTTATAGGAGGTCTCATTATGAGAAAAAAAAGAAGTCTTATAAGTGAGTTTAAAAAAGAGGTAGTAAAAGATATAGTTGGAGGGCAAACCAGTGACGGAGACATTATTGATGAAGGCGAGGAAATTGTTGAATAATTAAGGAGGATTTTCTCTAATGAGAGTTGTTTTCATTACATTTTTCAGAGAATCAAAGGGCGGTGGCATTGGCAGAGTCTCATATGAGATCGCTCAGGCTTTTGCTCAGCAGGGCCATAAGACTGTTTTAATCTGTCCTGGTGAGAAGACACAACTCAAAAAAGTTGCCCCTCAATTAGAATACCTCCAAATTAGAAGTATAGGTGAAGGAGATGTAGCTATTCCTTATTTGACCGTGCCTAACCTTCAGTTTCTTTTTAACTTTTTAGAAAAATTTTCTCCTCAGATTGTTCATGGCCATGATTTCGGGCCGCTTACTCTCGTCACGCAGTTTTGGGCGATTAATCATAAAATTCCCTTTATTTACACAACTCATGTTCTGCTAACGAAACCAGCGGATTTTGCTATTAATGAGTTTTCCAAAAGTTTAAAGCGCCTAATGGATACAACTTTAATAAAAGAGTATTTTTTCTCTTTTTTTAAAAATTGTGATGCTCTTATTGCTCTTAATAAAGAGACTCAAAAAGACATTTTAGAATATGGCTTTAGAGAGAAAGTCTTTACTATTCCTAATGGCCGTTATCTTAATGTCTATCAGCGCTGTTATCCGGCAAAACTGTCTGAAAAACAAAAACAACTGACTTTTATTGGCTATTTGTCAAGGAGGAAGAACCAAAAATACCTACTTAGAGTGATGGAGTATTTACCTGAAAATTTTGTCTTGAATTTAGTTGGAGCGCCGATTAATCCTAAATATCTTCAAGAATTAAAAGCTTATGTTCAAAAAAAAGGCCTAAAAAATGTTAATTTTTTGGGAGAAGTTCCCTACGAAAAAATTTCGGGATTATTAGAAAAAACACATGTTTTTGTTTCGGCTTCTAAAATGGAGGTTCAAAGTTTGGTGATTATTGAAGCTTTAGCTTCGGGCACTCCAGTTGTCGGTTTGTCCAACGAGACCGTTAGTGAATTTATTGATGATTCGGTTGGCTTTCGCCTGGGAAAAAAAACCTCCTCCAAGACTTTTGCCGAAAAAGTCAAAAAAATTTGCTCCCTTTCACAAAAAGAATATGAGTTTTTATGGCATAATGCCAGGAAGAAGGTCGCTCATCTGGATTGGCCAGATATTGTAAAACAAACAGAAATGGTTTATCAAAAATTGATTAAAGAGAAAAAAATGAGTAATATTAAAGAAATTTTAAAAATGCTACCTACTCCCAAAATTAAATCTTTTTTGCAAAAAAAAGTTCAAAAATCCGGAGGTAAAATTAACAAAAAGAAAAGTATTTTAATGTTTATAATGACCATTATTAGCACTTTTTTTATCGGTATCGGTTATTGGCTTTTAAACAAAA
>JABMRD010000115.1 GCA_013202875.1 Actinomycetota bacterium
ATTCTTTTACTTTCATTTCGATTCCTCTCTTTCTTTCTTTTTATATATAAAAAAGAGCTTTAGGAAGCCCTTAGTTTATCGCATTAAAAAAGCACTCCGGTTAATCGAAGTGCTTAATTTTTATTTAATTTTATTTTATGTTTAATTCAAATCATCTATAGTTTGTAATACAATATCTATATCTACAAAATTACCCGTTGCTATTCCCACCACTTGTCCATTAATATCCACCACGGGGCTACCACTTTCACCATCTATTAAAGTGTCTGTATAAAATCCTTTTAATATATTATTATCTCCATTACCCAATACATAATTAGGATAACTATTATCTAAATCAAAATCTAATCCATCATTTATTTTATCAGAAAATAGAATTGCGTAGTCTGGAACAGTATCATTGACCTCGTATATCAACAATTTTGGATATATCCATTCATTACTAAAATTAGCTTTAAATTTAAAAGATGTATATAAACCGGTATCTATTTTATCATCCTTATAATGTACACAATGCCCCGCTGTTATAAGATAATAATCTCCATTGTATTCTATGCTAAAAGCTGTAAAGCCACCTGATATCCAATTCTCATTAGAGGCATATCCATAATAAACATTAGAAAGTAACTCGTTTAGATTATTTATTAATCTTTTATATTTTACTGTTTCTTCTTTACTTAAAGCCAAGCTATCGGTATAGTAATCTAACTGCCTGTTTAATTTTCCTATTTCCTTATCTTTATTGGCTACCGTCTTATTAATAATTTCAAGTTCTTCTACCTTAGAATTATATTCCCCAATGGGTATAAAATTATCAAGATTAACGCAAGCTACCAGAAATATTATACTTACCAAAAGTGCTATAATTGTAAATTTCTTCATAATAATATTTTACTCTACTGTTACCAATAATGCTATTGGTGCGGAATTATCAGGACAATATTTCTAAATCCCCACTAAGTATTATTTTATCTATCACTTCTTCTCTATTTTCTTTTTTAATTTCATAATTAAAATTTTCCAAACTTAATTTTTGAATCCGATATTTAATGGTTGCAATATCCCGGTTGAGTTTCAATAGATTAAAGACCTCGCTACCATACGGGATTCTATTGGCTAAACAAATATATGCACATTGGGTTAGCTGTGGTGTGGTTTTAAAGATACCGGCTGCCTTTTTATCCAAAACCATAAGTTTTTTCCTTAATCTGTTCAATTTAAACTCATTTAACCTTAAATTTATCAATTCTTGCCCTCTTTCTTTATAATCTTTTTTATTATTTAATATCTTATAAACCCGGTTTGTTTAGCTGTTCTTTGATATGGTTTACATAGGGCAATTTGCCTATTTTACATACCAACCTCTTATAATCTTCCCATAGCATTTTATAGTCTTCTCTTATATCTATGAATCTTTCTTTCCAATTAATTGGAGAAGTCTCTATATTCTTTTTCCTTAGTCTTATGTTCTTGTTCATAAAATTTACTCCTTCCCTGCCCTTCTTTTTGCATTTCTACAAACCTACCTCTTGCGCCCTCAAAATAAAAATCAATTATTAGGTTATCCTCGCCAAACCTATTTTTAGCAACCAGCAATTCGGCTTTCTTTTCAAACTCTGCCGGGTTTTCATCTTCCGCGTCTCTAAACTTACATTCCCTATGCAAAAGTAAAACCGTCCCAGCGTCATATTCTATTTGTCCACTTTCTCTCAAATCCGATATTCTTGGTTTCTTATCTTCCCTCTTGGAATAATCCCTGTTAATACTGGAAATAGCTACAATCGGGATTTGGGTTTTCCTCGCTAACATTTTCAATTCTTTGGATAATTCAGTTATTTTTTCACGAATATTATTAGCGTAAATATTCGGATTCATTAATTGAAGATAATCTATAAAAATTATATCAATATCCTTTAAATCTTTAACAACATCTTCTATGTCAACTGGTCTGGTCTCTGCTTCGCCAATCCTGTAAAGACTATACTGGCTAATCTGTGCTCTCGCATTATTTACCCTTGCCCATTCTTCTGTGGTTAGAGTATCATTTTCAAATATTAACCTTTGGAATCCCACACCTGAAATTAGACTAATCATTTTACCGTGCAATTCTTTATAATCCATTTCCAATGATACAAATAAAACTCTTTTTTCCTGCTTGTGGCAAATATTGTTAATTAAATTTAAAACAAAAGTTGTCTTACCCATACCCTGTGCTGACGCTATTATATTAAGTGAGCTTTTTAGGAAACCTCTGGTAATTTTATCTAACTTTGGATAACCACTTTTGACTGCGATTAAATTTGTATCGTTGAGCACATTTTCAAGGTCTGTGTCCACGTCTTCTGTTTGTTTCTGAAATTCAATATCTGAAAATCCCCTAACTGCATCAAATTGCGATATAGCCCACCCTCTTATCTCTTGGGGATTTAATTCCTCTTTAGCCTTAACCGTAACCTCGTAAGCGATTTTCTGCATTTTCCGGGTATCCGATATTTCTTTTAGCTTTTTAAGATAACTATCAAATCCACTTATTAGAGTGGTTTGTGTAACTATATCCAAAAACACCTTATCTGTCTTTAAAGACATAGGTAATATATCCGGGATTATTGCCTCCCCCATATCGGTTATTTTTTTAAGTTCTTGGAATATCCTACGATTATCACTGTTATAAAAATCCTTAACACCCAACTTGTAAATTTTATGCTGTATGTTCTTTTCGTGTATCAGGCAATATAAAACTGATTTTTCCAATCCCGTGTCGTGTGCGGGTAACTCTGTTAGTTTATTCGTTGTTAATACTTCCATTACGCTCTCCTATAACTTTTAATATTTTCATTTTCGCCCTTCCCTTTCCGTTCTTGGCTTTGCATTTCTAATCGGTCAAAATTTTTCCTTAAATTCTCCGTGCTTAAAATAACTTTATACCAAAAATCATTACCCCGAATCCAATCAATTATCTGTTTAATCTTTTCTGGTTTTCTTTTATCAATTCTCGCCATCAGGTCTATGTTTTTAGCCCACATTTGAAAGTTGGGTTCTTTTGCTTCTGGATTATTTTCCTTAATCCCTTTAAATAGGTAGAGAGATAATTTATATTCTTCTGACTGCTCATCAAATATTTTTTTAATATCCGACTTTATATCCTGTTTTATATCAGTTCTATATCTTAATTTGTTTTGTACATTTTTGTACACTCTCTCTGACATTTTTGTACACTCTCTCTGACATTTTTGTACACTCTCTCCACTGCCAGACTGTATATCTTTGTCATATCTCTTTTGGAATTTTTTAGAATTATTTATCGTTATTACAAAACCATAGGGACATCTTTTTAGGGTTATGTATCCACAATCTTTAAGTTTTTTTAAATGTCTTAAAACCGCCCTATAGTTTCTTTTTAAATCTTTTGCAATATCATTTACTTTTATTGGTTTTCCCCTTAAAACATATCCAATGCCATCTTCTTCTTTGGTAACTTTATTTACCAACCATATAAATTCCCAGAGTGCATTTTCAATTTTTTGTGTATGACCGTCAGACAATAAACCACTCCAGACTTTAATCGGATAACTGTTTGTCATTTTAATATTTCCCTTATCTTTCTTTAATATTATATATGTAATTCTTCAGGTTTTTTACTGCTTCAACAAATTTAATTGCTTCGACAGTCTCCGTACCCTCAAAATAACCTTTGATTAATTCCTCCAAATTATCGGTACGTTCAAATCCAAAGGTGGCAATATTACCCTGTTTCACGGTTTCAACCAATCGTACACCCTTGGCTTTAACGAAGGCAGCTAAATAAAGATCTTTCGTAAAAAAATATTCCTCATTAATATTCACTTCATAATCCCTTCATCTTTATTATTAATATTCATATCCATATAAAAAAGCACTCTGGATAAATCCAAAGTGCTGTATTTTATTTTTATATAATTTAGTTATTTATATTTGCTTAAAGAGTATCTCTCTGGGTATCCCCAAAATCCTTGAAGCCTCTATCTGCTTAATCTCACCCATATTACTAAGCCCCACTATTACATCGCTAATATAATGTCCCGTCAAACCAAGTCTTTTTGCAAACTCCTGTTGTGTTATTTCATTTTCTATTATACCTACTTTTAAATTAATTCTTTTTTGTAGCATCTTAAATATCCCCCTCTTTAAAATTATATGTTAATCTTTCCAAATAAAATTTTGTAACCAATACCATAGCCTTAGATAATTATTGTGGTATTTGATTTATAAAAAAACCACCCTGATAAAGAGTGGTTAATTATCTTTTGTTTAATACTTTTTAAAAATCAATTAATGATTCCTAAAATCTTCCATACATAATAAGGCTGTAAACTTCTTTAAATGACCTCATTGCAGCCCTAAGGCACGTTGCCAAAGCGTATGTGTGCATTACAATAAAGTAATACCATTTTTTAATTCTTTCCCATAACATTATAAAACCTCCTTAGTTTTATTTGCTTTTTCCTCCCACTTAATATCCTACGTGGGATTTTCGTTTTTTGCCGATTTTTCTGAATAATTATTTTGACAATCGAGTCAACACATTAACATCGTTGTATTTTTCTGAATAATTTTTTAAAATAATTTCCCTGTAACCCTGCATATCTTTAAGAATGGTTTTATAAAGATATGCTTTCTCAAAAATATTTTTACCCCGGAAGTTTCTATAATTTTTAAGACTCAATTCTTTAAAAAGATCCAATTCTTTTTTATCCATCCATCTTCTGGCGGGGTCTTCTGTAATTGGTTCTGGATTGTAACACGTAAGGTATTCGTCCAAAAAGTTATTTTCAAGATTCAATTCTTTAAATTCAGGACAGTTTGCTAATTTTTTCTCCACTTCGCGAACCATTAAAAACCCTATCAGTTTTCTAAGGTCTACATCATAATCATAACCAAAAAAACTCTTTCTTTTCTTTAGTCTCAAATAGGCTTTTTTTAGCCGATTTCCATTGCATTTTTTAAAATCTATTTTTTCTTCCCTAAGATTAATCGCTTCTCTTTTCCATTCTTCTCTAAAATCAAAATCTTCAAAATCAAAATCGTCCCAACCAGAATTGTCCCAGTTGTCCCAATCGTTTATTCTGTGTAGAAAATAAAAATAATAAACTATTTTATCTTTAGCCTTGTAAGAACTCTTGACAGCCTTATCAAAAGTAGTTGATAAATAAAAAGACACCTCTTGGAAGGTCTTGTTAAAAGCTATTTTTAATAATAATATTTTTGCTTGGAATATATCAATAACCTCTCGCCTCACAAGATATCTAAATAATAATTTTAAGATAAAAACCAAAGATGTTTTAAAAACCAAAGGGTCAATATCAAACTTTTCTAATTCAAGTTTTGATAAGTCAATATTTAATATCTGAGAAATTTGGATACCGGATTCGTCTACTTCCTTTAACCACTTATTAGCGTCTTTTATAAGCTGGGCATTATCAAGTTCTTTTTTGTGGTCTTCTTCTGTATTCTTATTCTTTACTTTTCCCACAACCTTTCTGACTTCATCTGTTGAGGCATGGCCTATTGCCGTAAGAGTATAATTTTTAAATTTTGCTTTTCCCGAATTACAAAGTTCAAGTAATTTTAAATTTGCTATTATGGTTAGGTCATCGGCATCGTCAATATTTGTTCCATCGGTTAACCCATATATTTGTTTATAAGCCTTTTCTACAAGCTCATAAATATATTTTTTGTAGATATAAAAATAATCTTCAAAGGTTTTAGATTTTATTGATGTTTTTTTCATATTTACCTCATATTTTCCTCATATTAATTTCATTTATTATCTAATTTAATTATACTATTTATAAAAAAAAATCTAATCAAATATTGCTTCTGTTGGTCTATTTAATATTCGTGCAATTATCTTTTTCTTTCTCTCATTTACACGTCTTTCGCCGGCTAACACCATAGAGATTAATGCCGGGCTAACCCCTGCTGCCCTTGCTATTTCGCGTTGAGTAAAGCCCTCTCTTACGCAAGCTATTTTGAGTTGTTTTCCCTTCTCTGTCATTTTAAATATTCCCCCTTAAATTTGTTTTTATATTACTTTTATTTTCTTCTTGAAAAAAAGATTATCACTAGTTCTACTGTGGATAAAATACATTACTAATACTAATTATTTTCTTAATTGTTTTTCCAAATAAAAAAGCCCGGTATTTGTACCGAGCTTATAAAAATATTTAAATTTGGTAATTGGTTTTACTCAATTAGATGGTCTAATTTGAATTGTAACAATCCGGTTTTACTTCTAAATGAGATTAATCCATTTTTAGCACCACAAAATTTACAAACAATATATCTATTACCCCTCTCATCAGCAAGGAATCTATTGTGTGCGTCTTTATCAATGCCGGACACTTCAGGTCCCATTTCTTTTAATGTAGCTAATACTTCTCCACATTTTAAACATGGTATTGCTGAAATCTTTTCTTTCATATATTTTTCTCCTTGTTTTCAACCTTTCATTTTGTTTATTATTATACTATTTTTATTTTCTTTTTAAAAATTAGATTCTTACTATACGCACTAAGACCTATGTTAAACAGGGAGAGATTATTGCTTCTATTGGAGTAGATGATGACCCTTCAAGTTCCCAGTGCCATCTCCACTTTGGCGTAATATATGATAATAAATACCTCGACCCGGAAGATTTATTAAAAATAGACTATAGAAGCATTTCAAAATTTCTTCATTTAAAATATCTGCCATCTGATTTTAAACTACAAGCGGAGAAGTCCTCTTTAGTAAGATAGGGATAGTTCACAATAGAATCAATACAATCTCAGTTATTTATTATTAAAATATTTTTGTATATTTTCCATCTCTTCATTTATCTTGCTATCAATTTCTTCCTTACCCACTCCAAATTCAATTATATTAAAAGTGAGTTTGATCTTCTTAAAAGTTTTCCTTAAGATGCCCTTAATCATCGGTTTTTGGGCTATATCTAAAATACTTAACTGCAGATAATCCTCTCCATCAGTGGTTGAAATAAACTTCATATGACCTAATTTCGTGCAGCCATTTTTTTTAAGAAAATCAACAATATTTTTGGCAATTTCTCCTATTTTC